>NZ_DAIUJO010000002.1:72965-83278 GCF_036848755.1 Sinomonas sp.
GCGCGCCCGGGCTCAGGCGCCCAGGGCGAGAAGTGCGCGCCCGGGCTCAGGCGCCCAGGGCGAGAAGTGCGCGCGCCGTCGCCTCGTCGACGACGAGCTCGGTCACGAGACCCGCGTTGAGAGCGCCGCGCAGGCCGCGGGCCTTCGATGGCCCGGCGGCGACACAGAAGCGATGCTCGACGGCGCGCACCACCTCGTGGTCGGGCCCGGTCGAGCGCTCGTTGAGCGCTATCCCCTCGGAACTCCCGTCTTCGCGATAGAAGACGGTGGCGACGTCGCCGACGACACGCTGCTCACCGAGTGACCGCAGATCGGCGGAGTCGAGATAGCTCCCGGTATAGACGTGGCTCGGGACGTCGGCGTGGACCGAGCCCACCCCGAACACTGCGACCGACATGTCGGCCTGGAGGTCGAGCACGCGTCTGACGCTGCGTTCCTGCCACATGAGCCGCTTCGTCTCCGCGCGGTCGAAGAAGGCAGGCACCGGGAATTCCTCTACCGCGGCGTCGTAGGCGGCCCCGAAGCGCCGCATGATCTCACTTGCGTAGCCCAGGCCCATCGTCTGCGTGTTGGCCGCACCGTTGAGCTGGACCACGGTGGTGCCGTGCGTGGGCTTGCGGTTGAGATACCGGCTCATGGCCGTGAGCGTAGAGCCCCATGCCACCCCGACGACGGCGTTGGAGGTCACCAGCGGGGTGAGCGTTCTGGCGGCATACATCGACACCCGATCGAGCGTTTCGGCCTCGTTGAGGTTCGATACGTGGGGGACGACGTGGGTCCGGACCCCGTAGCGCTGCGCCACGGCGGATTCGAGTTCGGCGGACGACTCGAGGGGGTCCGCGATCTGGATCTGGACGAGGCCGGTCTCGCGGGCGAACGCGAGGAGGCGGGAGACCGTGGACCGAGAGGTGCGGAGCTCCCTCGCGATCGCATCCATCGTGAGGTCCTGGAGGTAGTAGAGCTGAGCCGCGAGGAGCGCCTCGCGCTGCCTTCGGCTCGCGGGACTTTGTGCGGGAACCGCTGCCCCAGAGGGCCCGGGAAGCGTCGCGGAGCGTGACATGGCCACTATTCTTGCACGTTCGTGCAACGGCCTTGAACTTTCTTCTCAGACGCTCGAACAATGGATCTCGACACCCTGCCGCGCACGTTTCAACACGTTTCAAGGAGATTCCTGTGGCCCCGCAGCCCCGCCCCGCCGTCCCACTGCCGTCGTCGCCTCCGCGCCCGTCGGTCTCTGCCCTCCGGGCAAGGCCACGCGCGCAGGTGCTCATCATCGGGGGCGGCATCAATGGCGTGGGCACGTTCCGCGACCTTGCGCTGCAAGGCGTGGACGTGACGCTCGTCGAGCGCGGCGACTACTGCCAGGGGGCCTCGGGCGCGTCCTCGCACATGATCCACGGAGGGATCAGATACCTCGAGAATGGGGAGTTCCGGCTCGTGCACGAATCCGTCGTCGAGCGGAACCGCCTGCTGCGCATCGCCCCGCACTACGTCAAGCCGCTGCGGACCACGATCCCCGTCTTGACGACGTTCTCTGGGCTCCTCAACGCCCCGCTCCGGTTCCTCAGCCATCGCTCGGGCAAGCCCGGTGCGCGGGGCGCCGTCCTGATCAAGATCGGGCTCTCCCTCTATGACGCGTTCTCCCGGGAGGGGGGCCGGCTGCCACGGCACCAGTTCGTCGGCCGCAAGCGCGCCCTGGCCGAGCTGCCGCGGCTTCGCCCCGACGTCAAGTACGCGGCGACCTACTTCGACGCCTCCGTCCACAACCCCGAGCGGCTCACCCTCGACGTCCTGCGCGACGGGCTCGAGGCGAGCCGGGAAGCGCGGGCGGTGAACTACGTCAGTGCCGTCGGCACGCACGACGGCGCGGTTCGGCTGCGCGACGAGCTCACCGGCGACGAGTTCGACTTTGCGGCAGACGTCGTCGTCAACGCGAGCGGAGCGTGGACTGACCGGACCAATTCCGCACTCGGAGCCGAGACCCGTTACATGGGCGGGACCAAGGGTTCCCATATCGTGCTCGACGCCCCCGAACTGCTCGCGGCAACCGGGGGCCGGGAGATCTTCTTCGAGCACGCGGATGGACGCATCGTGCTGATCTACCCGATAGGGGACCGGGTCCTCGTCGGCACGACGGACATCGACGCCGGCGAGGACCTCACCCCGGTCTGCACCGAGGAAGAGGTCGCGTACTTCTTCCACCTGATTGGCCATGTGTTCAGGGACGTGCCGGTCGATCCGAGCCAGATCGTCTACAGCTTCTCCGGCGTCCGCCCCCTTCCACGCCACGACGACACCGCCCCGGGTTTCGTTTCCCGGGACTACCGCATCGAGCGGGAGGCCAGCGCGGACGGTGCACCGGTGCGGCTGAGCCTCGTCGGCGGGAAATGGACCACCTTCCGCGCCCTCTCGGAGCACTTGGCGGACGCCGTTCTCGGCGAACTCCGCGTCCCGCGCTCCACAAGCACGGCGGAGCTTCCCATCGGCGGCGGGGCCGGCTTCCCCGACGGGCCGGCCGCGCGCAGGGACTGGATCGCCACGCACCTTCCGACGGTCGCGGATCAAGCCAGGGCAGAAGGGCTCCTCGAACGCTATGGCACGCGTGCCGAAGCGGTCGCGGCGTTCCTGGCCGAGGGGCCAGATCGCATGCTGGAGAGCACCGACGAGCTGAGTGTCCGCGAGCTGGCCTATCTGGCCCAGCACGAACAGGTGGGCCACGTCGTGGATGTCCTGATCCGGCGCACATCGCTGGCCTTCCGCGGCCTGGTCACGAGCGAACTCGTCTGGGAGGTGGCCGAGACCCTCGCACCCCATCTAGGTTGGGAATCCGAACGCGTCCGCGAGGAGGTCCGGCACGCCGAGCGAACGCTGGCCGACTTCCACCGAGTCGCCATCGCGCCACCCAGGGCCGAGGTCGAAGGAGCCGTGAATGCCTGAGCAGGGAGACACCCCCGACTACGTCATGGCTATCGACCAAGGCACGACCAGCACGAGGGCGATCGTGTTCGACCACCGTGGCTCGATCGTCTCGACCGGCCAGCTCGAACACGAGCAGATCTTCCCCCAAGCCGGTTGGGTCGAGCACGATCCCCGAGAGATCTGGGACAACACCCGTGAGGTGATCGGCCAGGCCCTCTCGAAGGCGAACCTGACCCGCCACGATATCGCGGCCGTGGGCATCACGAACCAGCGCGAGACAACCGTCGTGTGGGACAGGACCACCGGCGAGCCGGTGTACAACGCGATCGTCTGGCAGGACACGCGCACGCAGCCCATCGCCGACGAGCTCGCGGCGGACTGCGGCGTCGACCGCTTCAAAGAAACGGTGGGGCTGCCGCTCGCCACCTACTTCTCGGGGACGAAGGTCAAGTGGATCCTCGACAACGTCGAGGGGGCCCGCGCCAGGGCCGAAGCGGGTGATCTCCTGTTCGGCAACACGGATGCGTGGGTCCTCTGGAACCTCACGGGCGGAACCGACGGCGGCATCCACGTGACGGACGTGACGAATGCCTCCCGCACCCTCTTCATGGACCTCAAGACGCTTTCCTGGGATCAGGGAATCCTGGACGTCTTCGGCGTCCCGGCGACGATGCTGCCCGAGATCAGGTCATCCTCCGAGGTCTACGGCGCCGTCCACACGTCGCAGCTCCTCCGCGAGGTCCCGGTCGCGGGCATCCTCGGCGACCAGCAGGCCGCCACGTTCGGCCAGGCCGCGTTCGAGGCCGGCGGGGCGAAGAACACGTACGGTACGGGCTGCTTCCTCATCTTCAACACGGGCGAGGAGATCGTCCACTCCAAGAACGGCCTGCTGACAACGGTCGGGTACAAGCTCGGCGAAGCGAAGCCGCACTACGCCCTCGAGGGCTCGATCGCGGTGGCCGGCTCGCTGGTCCAGTGGCTGCGCGACAACCTCGGCCTCATCCGTTCCGCGCCCGAGGTCGAGGAGCTTGCCCGCTCCGTCGCGGACAACGGCGGGGTCTACATCGTGCCGGCGTTCTCCGGCCTGTTCGCGCCCTATTGGCGGCCGGACGCCCGCGGCGCGATCGTCGGTCTCACCCGCTACGCGAACAAGGGCCACATCGCGCGCGCCGCACTCGAGGCGACCGCCTTCCAGACCCGCGAGGTCCTCGACGCCGTGAACGCGGACTCGGGCGTGCCGCTGGCGGAGCTCAAGGTCGACGGCGGCATGGTCGCCAACGACGCGCTCATGCAGTTCCAGGCAGACATCCTCGGCGTCGACGTCGTCCGGCCGAAGGTCATCGAGACGACGGCGCTCGGCGCGGCATATGCGGCTGGCCTCGCTGTGGGGTTCTGGGGGGACCTCGGCGAGCTCTCTGCGAACTGGGGCGAGGACAGGCGCTGGAGCCCACAGCTCGGCGAAGCCGAACGAGACCGGCAGATGCGACTCTGGAAGAAGGCCGTGACCAAGTCGATGGACTGGGTCGACGCCGACGTCCGTTAGACGCCGTGGCCCAGGCGGCTAGCGTGGCCGCCCGCCGACGCGCCCGACGACGGCGGCCCCTCCTCGCTGGGAGGGGTGCCGTCGTCGTGCCCCTCCCCGGGACTGAGCGGGGCCTGCGCTAGGATGTGGGTATGCACGGCATCCTCCTGCTTCACTAGCCGCTCGAATCGAGCGGCGGCCCCTCCCTGCGAGGGGCTTTTGTGTGTCAGGGGACGAACGCTGGCGGACGCCAGAGGTGACGAACGGTGGAGAGAACCAGGGTGAGCGAACAGCAGGGAGCGGAGCAGACGACTGCAGATGTGGCTGAGGCCACCTACAGCTTCGCCGCGATCGAGGCCAAGTGGCCGGCAGTATGGGAGAAGCTGGGCGTGTTCACGCCCCAGGACGACGGAAGCCGGGAGCGCCGGTACGTCCTGGATATGTTCCCGTACCCCTCGGGCGACCTCCACATGGGCCACGCGGAGGCGTTCGCGATGGGCGACGTCGTCGCGCGCTACTGGCGTCTCCGCGGGTTCGACGTGCTGCACCCCATCGGCTGGGACTCGTTCGGACTCCCGGCCGAGAACGCGGCGATCAAGCGCAACGCCCACCCCGCGGAGTGGACCTACGCGAACATCGACACCCAGGCCGCCTCGTTCAAGCGCTACGGTCTGAGCCTGGACTGGTCGCGTCGGCTGCACACGTCCGACCCCGAGTACTACCGCTGGACGCAGTGGCTGTTCCTGCGCTTCTACGAGCGGGGACTCGCGTACCGCAAGAACCACCCTGTCAACTGGTGCCCGAAGGATCAGACTGTGCTCGCGAACGAGCAGGTCGTCAATGGCGCCTGCGAGCGGTGCGGCACGCCCGTGACCAAGAAGGCGCTCAACCAGTGGTATTTCAAGATCACCGACTACGCAGACCGGCTCCTCGACGACATGACGGAGCTCGAGGGCCGCTGGCCCGAACGCGTCCTCGCCATGCAGCGCAACTGGATCGGCCGTTCTGAGGGCGCCCATGTCGACTTCGCGGTCGAGGCGACCGGTGACGGAAGCAAGCCGGAACGCAAGGTGACCGTCTTCACGACGCGGCCGGACACGCTCTACGGTGCGACGTTCTTCGTCGTGGCGGCCGACGCCGACCTCGCGACGGAACTGGTGGCCCCCGAGGAGGCGGCGGCCCTCGCCGAGTACCAAGATCGGGTCAAGGCCCTCTCAGAGATAGAGCGCCAGAACACCGACCGCGAGAAGACGGGCGTCTTCCTCGGTCGCTACGCCGTGAACCCGCTGAGCGGGGAGAAGCTGCCCGTCTGGGCCGCCGACTACGTGCTCGCCGACTACGGCACCGGAGCGATCATGGCAGTGCCGGCGCACGACCAGCGCGACCTTGACTTCGCGCGGGCGTTCGGCCTGCCCGTACGGGCGGTCCTCGACACCGGCGAGGAGAACCCGGCAGCAAGCGGAGTGGCGACCGCCGGAGAGGGCACGATCGTCAACTCCGGGCCGCTCGACGGACTCTCCAAGACCGAGGGCATCGCAAAAGCCATCGAGATCGTCGAGGCCGCCGGGACCGGCGAGGGCACCGTCAACTACCGCCTCCGCGACTGGCTGCTGTCGCGCCAACGCTTCTGGGGCGCGCCCATCCCCATCATCCACTGCCCGGCGTGCGGCGAGGTGCCGGTTCCGGACGACCAGCTGCCGGTGCGCCTCCCCGACGACCTGCGGGGCGAACAGCTGTCCCCGAAGGGCACTTCGCCGCTCGCGGCCGCGGAGCACTGGGTCAACGTCACGTGCCCGAGCTGTGGGGGCCCGGCGAAGCGCGACACGGACACGATGGATACATTCGTGGACTCTTCCTGGTACTACCTTCGCTATCTCTCGCCGGACTACACCGAGGGACCGTTCGATCCGGATGCGGCGAAGCGCTGGATGCCCGTGGCGCAGTACGTGGGCGGCGTCGAGCACGCCATCCTGCACCTGCTCTACAGCCGGTTCTTCACGAAGGTCCTCAGGGACATGGGCCTCATCGACTTCGACGAGCCCTTCGCAGCGCTCATGAATCAGGGGCAGGTCCTCAATGGGGGCAAGGCCATGAGCAAGTCCCTGGGCAACGGTGTCGATCTGGGCGAGCAGCTCGACCAGTTCGGCGTCGACGCGGTGCGCCTCACCATGGTGTTCGCGTCGCCGCCAGAGGACGACGTCGACTGGGCGGATGTCTCTCCCGCGGGCTCCGCGAAGTTCCTGGCGCGCGCATGGCGTCTCGGCCAGGACGTCACGAGCGAGCCGGGCGCAGATCCCGCGAAGGGCGACCGCGCGCTCCGCAGCGTCACCCATCGGACGCTCGCCGATGCCGCCGAACTGCTCGAGGCGCACAAGTTCAATGTCGTCGTCGCCAAGACGATGGAGCTGGTCAACGCGACCCGCAAGGCGATCGACAGCGGGCCCGGAGGAGCGGATCCTGCCGTGCGCGAAGCGGTCGAAGTGGTGGCCATCATCCTGAGCCTCGTGGCGCCCTACACCGCAGAGGACCTCTGGGCGGCACTCGGCCACGACCCGTCCGTGGCCAACGCCGAGTGGCCCGCCTACGATCCATCGCTGCTCGTGGAGGAGACCGTCACCGCGGTCGTCCAGATTCAGGGCAAGGTCCGCGACCGGCTTGAGGTGTCCCCTGACATCGAGGAGGACGCCCTGCGCGAGCTTGCGCTCGCGTCGCCCAACGTTCAGCGCATTCTCGATGGCCGCGGTATCCGCACAGTCATCGTGCGAGCGCCGAAGCTGGTCAACGTCGTTCCGGCATGACCTTGACGGAGCCGCAGCGGCCGAGGCGTCGGCTTGGCTGAGCGCGCCCCGGCCGTCGGGTGGCTGAGTGACCGCTTCCTTCGGGAGCGCCTCGGCCGCCTCAGGCTGTCCGTGCTGCGGCCGCCCACCCCACGCCGGGTCCGCACCGCCGTCGTCACGGACAGCGCCTGCGGACTCCCGCCGGAGTGGATCGCCGCCGCGGAGGCCGAGCCGTGGTTCGAAGTGGTTCCCCTCTCGGTCATGGCCGGCGACGAGATCTATCTCGACGGGCCGGAAGCCGAAGCGGCACTTGCGGTAGCCCTCGCTGCCGGCCGGCCCGTGAAGACGTCGCGGCCCGCCCCCGGAGTGTTCGAGAGGGTCTACCGGCGGCTCGAGGCCGAGGGTTACGGGGCGATCGTCTCGGTTCATCTGTCCGGCGCCCTGTCCGGCACGGCGGAAGCGGCCCGCCTCGGCGCGGAGCGCGTCGGCGTGCCAGTCGAGGTTGTGGACACGCGAACCGCAGGCTTGGCGCAGGGGTTCGCCGTCCAAGCCGCCTTCCTCGCCGCCTCGACCGGCGAGGGCCCTGAGGGCGTGCTCGCGGCCGCACGCGAATCCCTCGACGGCGCCGAGGTCCGCTTCTTCCTTCCGAGCCTTGAGCAACTGCGGCGCGGGGGACGGATCGGCGCAGCCGCGTCATGGGTGGGCATGATGCTCTCGATCCGTCCGCTGCTAGCGGTCCAGGACGGCAGGATCGTGCCGCTCGAACGGATCCGCACGAGCGCCCGCGCGTTGCCCCGGCTGCGTGAACTCTCGATCGGCGATGCGCGGAACCGTATGAACCCGCGGCTCGCAGTCCATTACTTCGGGAACCGCCCGGAAGCGGAGACCCTCGCGCGCGAACTCATCGAGGGGCTGAAATCAGGAGGGGAAGCCTCCATTTCGGATGCCGACGTCGTCGTCACACCGTTGCCGGCCGTCCTCGCGGCCCACACGGGGCTTGGCGTCCTCGCCATCGTCGTCACGGGCCGCCTGCGCGACCCCGCGGCATCGCCGCCCACGCCCGGGACCTGACGACTTGACCCGGGCCCACTAGTCCTCCACTCCAGGCTCTCCCCGCGTGGCGATTCACATAGCGCTTCAACGCGCCGCGGGGCGGCTGCGTCCTTGCGATGCTGGCTGCATGGGACGGAAACGCGGGGAGCGCCTCCGAGCGCGGCACCGCTGGGACCAGGTCGTCGGACCGAGCCCCCGGGAGGGAGCCCAGGGGCAGCCGCGCGTCCTCTCGGACGGAGCTCTGCTGGACCCAGATGCTTCGTGCGGTGAGATCGCGCACGAGTCGGAAACGGTGGCGGGTGAGGGCGCCAGCGCACGGGCAGGCGGACCACGCTGGGCCCTTTCCGCCGGACTCGCAGCCATCGTCCTGTGCTTCTCGGGTCTCGGTGCCGGTCTGTGGTGGTGGTCGACGGCGTCATCGCCGCCGGAGGTCGGCCCCGTCGAGCCCCGTGACGCAGCCCTGTCCGGGGGCAGATCAAGCCCACAGGGCGATCGCCCCGAGAGCCCCGGGGTGGAAGCTGCGGCGGGACGGGAGAAGGACGGCGTCCGGACTTTCGTCGTGCACGTTGCGGGAGCCGTGGTGAAGCCGGGCGTCTATCGGCTCCCCCAGGGGAGCCGCGTCCACGACGCAGTCAGCGCCGCGGGGGGAGCGCTGCCCTACGGTGAACCGGACCGTCTCAACCTCGCCGCCCAGATCGAAGACGGAGCGCGGATCGCGGTCCCCCGTCAGGGTGAGGCACTTGAAGCTGGCGCGGCGAGTTCCGAGCCAGATCGTCCCGCAGCCGGCGGCTCGAAGGTCAATCTCAATACGGCCAATGCCCAGGAACTCGCCCAGCTGCCCCGAGTCGGCCCTGTGCTGGCGCAGAGGATCGTTGACTATCGGGAGCAGCACGGACGCTTCTCAGCACCCGCCGATCTCGACGCTGTGCCGGGGATCGGCTCGAAAATGCTCGAATCCCTCCTGCCGCTGGTGTCAGTATGAGCAGGCACCAGGCGGACCGCTCGCGTCTGAACGCGTGGCGGCGTTACGTCCAATCGGCCACCGAAGGCCCTCGTAGCGCTCCGCACGCAGCCGAGGGCCAGCCGCCCTCCGGTCGCACCGGTCGGGGGCACATCGAAGCGTTGAGGGAATGGCTGGCTCTCCGATCACTCCGGCAGCACGCTTCGGCCGGAACGGATCCACGCCTCACGAGCCGAGCATGGAGAGACCTTCGGCTCATCCCGCCGGCTGCGGCTCTCTGGGCTGGGGCTGCGTGGCCCGTGGTCGGCGCCTCCCTGGGGCTGGACGGAGGCGGAGTCTGGGCGTGGGCGCTCGGGGTCGGCGTCGTGCTCCTCGTCGCCGCAGGCTGTCTGTCAAGAGACTCCGCCCCACCTCCCGTCCGCGCCGGGGCGCAAGGCCAGCGCTCCCGTCCGGGGCGCCCTGCCCGGAGCAAGAACCCTGGGCTGCGCCGGAAGCTCGCTATTGCCGCTCTCGTGACGGCCGCCTCCGCAGACGCCGGCTTCCTCGCGGGCGCGGCACGCCTCGCAGCGGACACCGCCGGTCCGGCCGGCGCGCTCCTTGCGGAGGGCGGCACCGCCGTAGCCACCCTCGAGATCCTTTCGGAACCACGCCCGCAGACCGCCGCAAGCCAGTTCGTCACGGGAGCCCGCTACATCACGGACGCGCGGCTCCTCGGGGGAATTCGTGACGGCCAGCGATTCACGGCCTCAGCCCGCGTCATCCTGGCGGGCGGAGCGTACCTTCGCGGCCTGGGGGCTGGGACCCGGATCGAGACGGCCGCGAAGGTCGCGCCACGAGGACCGGGGACGGCGTATGTCACCGCTCGAAGTTCTCCCCGTACGGTCGTGCCCCCCGGTCAAGGTGCAGCTTGGCGCGCCGCGGCCCGCGACGCGCTCCGCACACGCGCGTCGTGGCTCCCGTCGGACGCCGCCGGGCTCGTGCCGGCCCTCGCAGTCGGCGACCGCAGCAGCCTCGATCCGCGTCTGGTGGAGTCCCTCCGCGTCGCCGGCCTCACGCACTTGACCGCCGTGAGCGGGGCGAA
>NZ_DAIUJO010000003.1:0-68009 GCF_036848755.1 Sinomonas sp.
GCCGCACCGGCCCCAGCACCCGCCCCGGAGCCACACCCACACCGTGAAACTGCTGGTTCATTGGGGATCCTCTCGGTCTGGGCATAGGCCCGATGGCGGTTAGCTCCGCGTTACCTTAGTCGCTATAGCGTTGCTATACAAGCAGGTTTCGTGATTCTCACCACAGCCTCTTCGGCTGTGATCCAGATCACTATTATCTCTTGTATAGCGTTGCTATATCGGTTACGCTAGCGGTCATGCGTGAGACGGAAGTGGGCGTCGCCGGCGACGCCCAGGACGGGGAGCCTGCGAAGGCCTCCCCCCGTGAGCGGCTCATCACGGCCGCCATGGAACTGCTTGCGGCGTCGGACGGCAAGCCGGTTTCCACGCGTCAGATCACGGAAGTCGCCGGGGTGACAGCGCCCACGCTCTATCACCACTTCGGCGACAAGGACGGGCTCATGGAAGCCGTCGTGGCCAGAGGCTTCGAGGAGTTCGTCCAGCGTGAGGGGAACATCGAGCGATCGGCCAGCCCGATCCTCGACGTCCAGCGGCTATGGGACATCCACGTGCACTTCGGGCTGTCCCACGCCCAGCTGTACACCCTCATGTTCGGCAACGCGGGTCCCGGCCGTCGTCCAGTCCTCGTCGAGGAGGCTGAGCACCTCCTCGAACGGGAGATGGCGCGGGCGGCTGCCGCGGGCCAGCTCGGCGTGCCGCCGGCGCAAGCGGCGCGGGCAGTCCTGGCCGCCAACATCGGGGTGACCCTCATGCTGTTGGCGGACGAGCAGGACGAACCTCTCACGGGAGGCGATATCGCGACTCTGCCGCTCTCCGCGCAGACGCGCGACGCCGTCCTCCGCTCTGTCGTCTCGGACCCGTCGTTTGTCGACGAGCCCGAGCGGGGAGCGATCGCTGGGGGCCAGCCGTCCTACGTTGCGGCTGCGATCGCCCTCAACGCCACGCTCGAGTCCTCGCACCCGGAGCAGCTCTCCGGGACCGAGATGCGGCTCTTCCTCGAATGGCTCCACCGGCTCTCCAATACACCGGAGAACGGCAGGAACCGCGGGGGCGGCCAACCTCCCACTACCCCCGGCGGCCCGCGGGCTGCCTCCTGACACGAAAGCAGGGAACCATGTCGACCACCGCAGCCCCCTCGAGGCTCCACGCCACGCGGGCCGGGGTGCAGAAATTCGGCACCTTCCTCTCGGGCATGATCATGCCGAATATCGGTGCCTTCATCGCCTGGGGCCTCATTACCGCCATCTTCATCCAGCAGGGCTGGCTCCCTGTCGGTGCGCTCGGCGGCTTCGGCACGAATCCAGCCACGGGGACGACCTATACGGGCCTCGTGGGCCCGATGATCACGTACCTCCTTCCGCTGCTCATCGCCTACACCGGCGGCAAGATGGTCTATGACACGCGCGGCGGCGTCCTCGGCGCCATCGGCACGATGGGCGTCGTCGTGGGCACGAACATTCCGATGTTCATCGGTGCCATGATCATGGGTCCGCTCGGGGGCTGGACCATGAAGAAGATCGACGCGATCTGGGACGGAAAGATCCGCCCCGGCTTCGAGATGCTGGTCAACAACTTCTCCGCAGGCATCTGGGGTGCCATCCTCGCCCTCTTCGGCTTCTTCGCCATCGACCCGGTGGTCACGACCTTCAGCGCGGCCGCGGGCAATGCAGTGCAGTTCATGGTCAGCCACGGGATCCTCCCGCTCACGTCCATCTTCATCGAGCCGGCCAAGGTCCTGTTCCTCAACAACGCTGTCAACCACGGCGTCCTGACGCCGCTGGGCATCCAGCAGTCCGCAGCCCAGGGCAAGTCGATCCTCTTCCTGCTCGAGGCGAACCCGGGCCCGGGCCTCGGGGTCCTGCTCGCCTACATGTTCTTCGGCAAGGGCGCGGCCAAGGCCTCCGCTCCGGGTGCCGCGCTGATCCAGTTCATCGGCGGCATCCACGAGATCTACTTCCCGTACATCCTCATGCGCCCGCTGCTCATCCTCGCGACCATCGGCGGCGGGATGACGGGCATCGCGACCCTCGCGCTCACGCACTCCGGCCTCGTCGCCCCGGCCGCCCCGGGATCGATCATCGCGGTCCTCGCACAGACCGCGCGGGACAGCTACGTCGGCGTCGTCCTCGCGGTGGTCCTCGCCTGCGCGGTCTCGTTCGCGATCGCCTCGATCATTCTGAGAGCGGCGAAGAACAGGGAAGAGGAAGGCGACCTCGCGGCGGCCACAGCGAGCATGGAAGGCATGAAGGGCCGCAAGTCGATGGCTTCGACCCTCCTCGGCCGCGGCGCCGCGGGGGCGGCTGGCGGGGTCGGGACGGCTACCCTGACGGGCACCGAGATCAAGAACATCGTCTTCGCGTGCGACGCCGGAATGGGTTCGAGTGCGATGGGTGCGTCGGTGCTGCGCAACAAGATCCGGGCCGCAGGGCACAAGGACGTCAAGGTCACCAACCAGTCGATCGCGAACCTGACGGACACCTATGACATGGTGGTCGTCCACCAGGATCTCGCGCTCAGGGCAGAGGAGAAGACGCCGAGTGCCCAGCTCGTGACCGTCGACAACTTCATGGGCAGCCCGAAGTACGACGAGATCGTCGCCCTGCTCGACGAGCAGTCCGCGACCGAGCCCGTGCCGTTCGAAGGCGTGGCAGCCAAGACCGAGCCCGCCTCGGAGGAGGAGGCCGCCGCATTCCATGTGCCGGTACCCCACGCGCACACCGAGACCAAGCAGGTCCTGAAGCCCGAGTCGGTCGTCCTTGCGGGCGCGAGCGTGGACATGGCTGGC
Organism: Sinomonas sp.; assembly: GCF_036848755.1. Lineage (NCBI taxonomy): Bacteria > Bacillati > Actinomycetota > Actinomycetes > Micrococcales > Micrococcaceae > Sinomonas > Sinomonas sp. Next base: position 2,786 of record NZ_DAIUJO010000003.1, read on the forward strand.
GCTATCGAGGAGGCGGGGCGCCTGCTCAAGGCGGTGGGAGCGGTCGACGACGAGTACATCGCGTCGATGCACGAGCGTGAGCGGTCGGTCTCGACGTTCATGGGCAACGGACTTGCCATTCCGCACGGCACGAACGAGGCCAAGGGGCACATCGCGTCCTCCGCGCTGACCTTCGTCCGCTACGACCAGCCGATCGACTGGCAGGGGAAGCCAGTGACGTTCGTCATCGGCATCGCAGGGAAGGACAAGGAGCACTTGGGGATCCTCGCGAAGGTCGCGAAGGTCTTCGGTGACCGCGAGCAGGTGGCCCGGCTGGAGAAGGCGCAGACCGTCAACGAGGTGCTCGACATCTTCGGAAAGGTGAATGCATGAGTTCCGAGGCCGCTTCGGCGCAGAAGGCGTCGGCAGCCCCTTCGGCCGTCCACTTCGGGGCGGGGAACATAGGCCGTGGGTTCGTGGGCCTCCTGCTCCATGAGGCGGGCTACGAACTCGTCTTCGCCGACGTCGCGGCGCCGCTCATCGACGCCCTCCAGGCCACGCCCTCGTACACCGTGCACGAGGTGGGCGAGGGCGGCCGGGACCACGTCGTGGACCGCTACACGGCCGTCAACTCCGGAACGGCGGAGGCGGAGCTCGTCGAGCGGATCGCGCGCGCCGAGATCGTGACGACCGCGGTGGGCCCGAACATCCTCAAGTTCGTGGCCCCCACGATCGCGCGGGGGATCGCCGCGCGGCTCCCGGACGCTCCGCGGCTCGCTGTCATGGCGTGCGAGAACGCGATCAATGCGACCGACCTCCTCGAGGCCGAGGTGCGCGTGGCGGCTGGATCCGAGGGACTCTCCGACGCGGACGTAGACAGCAGGGCGCTCTTCGCCAACACGGCGGTGGACAGGATCGTTCCTGCCCAGGCCCCGGGCGGCGGCCTCGACGTCCGGGTCGAGCCCTACTTCGAATGGGCCGTCGAGCGCGGCCCGTTCGGCGAGGAGGCCCCGGAGATCCCGGGCGTCACGTGGGTAGACTCGCTCGGACCGTACATCGAGCGGAAGCTCTTCACGGTGAACACGGGGCACGCGGCCGCAGCCTACTTCGGCCGTGCCGCCGGGAAGGAGAAGATCGCCGAAGCGATCGCGGACCCGTCCATCCGCACGAAGGTCGAGGCGGTGCTCGCCGAGACGAAGTCGCTGCTTGTCGCCAAGTACGGCTTCGCCCCCGACGAGCAGGAGGCGTACATTCGCAAGATCCTGGGCCGGTTCGCGAACGCGGAGCTCCCCGACACGGTCGACCGCGTCGGCCGAGCGCCGCTTCGCAAGCTCAGCCGTCACGAGCGCTTCGTGGGGCCGGCGGCGGAGCTCGCAGAGCGGGGCCTCCCGGCGGATGGCCTGCTCGAGGCAATGGGCGCGGCGCTGCGCTTCGACGCAGCGGACGACGACGAAGCGCAGCGCCTTCAGGCGGTCCTGGCCGGCGAGGCGAGCGACGTGGAGGTCGCGGAAGAGCTCTCAGGGCTCGACGCGGACCACCCGCTGCACGACGCCGTCGTCCGTCTCGTCGAACAGGCGCGCGCGGTGCGGACGCCGCACTAAGTTCCCCGGGCAGTCCCCTGCGGAGCAAAAGCAAAAGGGCCGCCTCCCCGTTCGGGGAGGCGGCCCTTTGCTCTAGCTAGTTAAACCTGCATCGCGCCGTTGAGATGCAGGTCACGTTTTCGAGTCTAGGCAGGTGCTCACAGCGAATCAAAGCCGAAACAAACCATCGATGCCAATTTGAAACATTCTCTTTGAGGCATCTCGGGTGCAGGAGCCACCCGTCGGGCACAACAACCGCCGGGCACAGCAAACCCGCCGGGCACAGCCACGCGTCGGGCATCAAAAGCGAGGCCCCCGCTGCGCCTGGGGCGCAACGGGGGGCCGGGAGGCCGATCGGGCTAGCTGCAGGAGCCGCCCTGGCCGAGATGCTGGCCGCTGTTGCCGGCGCAGTAGGCCGCCTGGACCACCGAACCGTTCGCGGGGTTGAGGATCAGTCCGTCGCGGCGGAGGTGGGTGAAGTCGAACATGTTCCCGAGCGAGCCTGCGAGCTGGTCGAACGAGCTGTCGCCGAGACGGCCGAGGTTCCAGTTGTCCTCGATGAAGCGGAGGATCGACGACTGCTGGGTCTGCGTGTGGTCGACGAAGTTCCGCTTGGCGTACGGCGAGATCACGAGAAGCGGAAGGCGCTGCCCGGGACCGCAGCGGTCCTGGTAGCCGCCGAGCACGGGGGTCCCGGCCTTCGCGGCGTCGAGGCACCACGCGGCGTCGTTCGCCGGGTCGTTCGAGGCGTTCTTGACCTGGGCGGCGACGTGGTCGTACCAGCCGTCGGAGTCGTCGTAGGCGAGGACGATCGCCGTCGAATCCCAGTTCTTGGACTTCTGGATCGAGTTGATCTCGTTCACCACGAACTGCTGCTCGTCGATCGGATCCGAGTTGGAAGCGTGCCCGTCCTGGTAGGAAGGAGCCTTGAGGAAGGACACGGCCGGCATGTTGTCAGTGTTCACGACCTTGTCGAAGGCCGTCATGTCGTACTGGTGGTTCGCCTGGCCGTTGTGGCCGATCTCAGCGTCGCTCGCCGGCGGGAGGTGGTGCGGGTTGGCCGTCGAGGCGTAGTACTGGAACGGCTCGTGGTGCGGGCTGTAGTCGGTCGAGGAGACGCCCGCGACGTTCGTGTGCTTCGTGGTGCACTGGGCGTAGTCCGTGCCGCTGATCGTCTTGCTGCCCTGCGGCGTGAAGCCACCCTGGAACCAGCCCCACGAGACTCCTTGGGCGTTGAGCAGGTCGCCGACGTTCTTGCCCTGCATCGCAGCGAGGGCGTACGGCGAACCGTTGCGGCTGTTGTCGGAGCAGTCGTCGTAGGCCGGGTCGGGGTCCCCGGTGACGGTGCCGACGCCTTGGGCGTTCGGCGACTTCACCGTGTAGGAATCCGGCGTCGAGGTCTGCTTGCCGGTGAGCGCGTCGATGCTCGTCACGCCGTGGGTCTGGCCCGAGACGAGGTTCAGGGCCCCCGGCGTCGAGGGGCCGAACTCGTCGTCGTAGCTGTTGTCGCTCATAGCGAAGTGCTGGGCGTAGTTCCACATGCCCGTCACCGTGTTGCCGTCGTAGTAGCCCATGGTGAGGCCCGGCGCCTGGTACCGGGGGGCGCCGCACGTGTCCGTGCTCGTGTACTGGACGAACTTGTTGAGGAGCCCGCCGTTGTAGGCCTGCTGCTCAGGGGTGTAGGCGTGGTCCTGATCGCACGTTACCGCCTGGCCGGGGGTCAGGCGGAACGGCTGCACCGAGTTCGGGTTGTTGGGCGCGAGGAGGCCCGCGTTCGCGAGGGTGTTGACGTTCTTCGGCGTGTTCGGCGCGGCCGTGAAGGACGACGCCGGGGCGCCGCTTCCCTGAAGCGTCTCGCCAGCCGTGTTGGCGGCGTTGGGGTAGGTCGCGAAGTAGTGGTCGAACGAGACGTTCTCGCCGAAGATGACGACGACGTGCTTGATGGGAGTGGTAGTCGAGGCCTGTGCGGGCAGGGCGGCTGCGATAGCGCCGCCCGACGCCACGACGAGCCCGAGCGCGCTCGCCGCGGCGGCGGAGCGAATGCTGAACTTCGGCATCTGGAATTGGTCCTTCAGGTCGTTGGAAGAGGGGTCCCCGGAAAGACCCTAGACCTGTGAAAAGCCTGTGATGCCCGAGTTCTGAATCAGTTCAACAAGAGTTCACCCTTCTTGAACCCGGCCGTCCGCCCTCAGCCCGTCGAACAGGACCGCGACCACGTCGTCGGCGAGCTTCTCCGGCGTGAGCGATCCTCCCGGGCGGTACCACTCGACGATGGAGTTGATCGTGCCGAAGAGGAGTCGCGACACGGTGCGGGGGTCGACGTCGCTCCGCACCGTGCCCTCGGCCCGTGCCTCCTCGATGAGCTCGGCGACCTGCCGGTCGAAGCCGCGACGCCGCTCGAGCGCGCGCCGCTCGGTCTCGGTGTTGCCCCGCAGGCGGAGGAGAAGCGTCACGAACGGCAGCCGCTCGGTGAGGACGCTGACGGTCGAGCGCACGACGAACTCTAGCCGGTGTTCGGCCGTGCCCTCCTTGGTCTCGGGGGCCTCCCACACGGACTCGAGGCCGCCGAGTGCCTGCTCGAGCGCGAGCGCGAGCAGGTCCTCCTTCGAGGGAACGTGGTGGTAGATGGCTGACTTCGAGATCCCGAGGTTCTCCGCGAGGATCCCCATCGACGTCGCGTCGTAGCCATGCCGGTTGAAGACCTCGACGGCGACGTTCAGCACGGACTGCTGGTCGTAGCCGGGCCGCCCCCGGCGCCCGGACGGCGCCGGTCCGGGGGCATCGGGGCCGGGGGTCTTGGTTGCGGCGGGGGAAGGCATGGGTTCGAGTCTAGGCCGAGGCTCAGCCCTGACGGCGGAGATCGTAGATGCGGCGCAGCTTTCCGTTCGAGCGCTCGAGCGATCCGGGCTCGACGACGTCGATGCGGCACGAGGAACCGATGTGGACCTTGATCTGCTGGCGAAGTGCCGCCGCCGCCGAGGTGCGCTGCTCCGCCGTCGTGCCCTCCCGGGGCTCGATCTTCACGGTGAGCTCGTCCATGCGGTGGGGGCGGGTGATTTCGAGCTGGAAGTGTGGGCTCAGCTCCGGGATCCGCAGCGCGATCTCCTCGATCTGGGACGGGAAGAGGTTCACGCCGCGGAGGATGATCATGTCGTCGCTGCGGCCTGAGATGCGGCCCATGCGGCGATGGCCGGGGCGCGTCGTGCCGGGCTGGAGGGTCGTGAGGTCCTTCGTCCGGTAGCGGATGATCGGCAAGGCCTGCTTCGTGAGGGACGTGAAGACGAGCTCCCCCGTCTCACCGTCGGCCTTGGTCTTGGTGAGGTCGAATGGGTCGACAATCTCGGGGCGGAAGTGGTCCTCCCAGATGTGGCTCCCGTCCTGGGTCTCGACCGACTCGCCGGCGACGCCCGGGCCCATCACCTCCGAGAGGCCATAGATGTCGCAGGCCTTGAGGTCGAACATCTCCTCGAGTTCGCGGCGCATCTCCTGGGTCCAGGGCTCGGCCCCGAGCACTGCGAACTTGAGCGAGGTCGCCCGCGGGTCAAGCCCCTTGTGGATCATCGAGTCGCCGATGGTGAGGAGATAGGTCGGCGTGCAGAGGATCGCGTCGGGAGCGAAGTCGCCGATGAGCTGGATCTGCTTCTCGGTTTGACCGCCGGACATCGGGATGACCGTCGCGCCGAGCTTCTCCGCGCCTGCGTGGGCGCCGAGTCCGCCGGTGAAGAGCCCATAGCCGTAGGCGTTGTGCACCTTCATGCCGGGGCGGACGCCGGACGCGCGGAGGCAGCGGGCCACGAGCGTGGCCCAGTTGTCGAGGTCGTGCTTGGTGTAGCCGACGACGGTCGGGCGGCCGGTCGTGCCCGAGCTCGCGTGGATGCGGGCCACTTGGTCCATCGGGACGGCGAACATGCCGAAGGGGTACTCCTTGCGGAGGTCTTCCTTGGTCGTGAAGGGAAAGTTGGACAGGTCGGCGAGCTCCTTGAGGTCGTTCGGGTGCACCCCGGCCTCGTCGAACTTGCGCTTGTAGAGCGGAACCCTGCGGTATGCGTAGTCCAAGGTCTCCTGGAGGCGTGTGAGCTGGAGCGACTCGATCTGGTCGCGCGACATCGTCTCCTCGGCGTCGAGGATCGCGGGGCCGAACGCTGAGGTTTGGGGGGACTCTGGGGCGGCGGTCTGGGTCACGGTGTCTCTCTCCGTAGTGGCCAGGGGATGGGGTGGGGGTTGCGGCAGCTTGGTGGGGGTTGCGGCAGCTTGGTGGGGGTTGCGGCAGCTTGGTGGGGTGGCGTCAGCGCTGGGGGATCGTGCGCGAGCGGCCGCGGAATTCGGCGATGAGGCGGCCGGAGGTGTCTGCGTCTGGTGACGCGAAGACCTGGACGTCGTAGAGCCCGCTGCGCCCGGCTTGGGCGCGGCGGGCCGCGACGGCCGTGATGCGCTCGCCGACGTGGGCGGGAGCGAGGAATTTGACGCCGACGCCGGCGGCGACGGTGATCGTGCCGGCCTGGCCCTCGTCGGGCGTGTGGGGGTTGCAGGCGAGGGCGAAGGCTGAGTCCGCGATGGCGAAGATCATTCCGCCATGGGCGATGCCGAATCCGTTGAGCATCTCGCGCCGAAGGGTGGTCGCGACCGTGGCGCTGCCGTCGCCGAGGGCGAGCACTTCGAGGCCCATCCATTCGGTCGCGTAGTCGTCGGTAAGGATCGGGTGGGCCAAGGATTCCGGGTGGGCCAAGGATTCCGGGTGGCCGGGCGACTCGGGGCGCACCGGGGTCTCCGGTTGGTCCAGCTCGGCCTGGGTCTCCGTCTCGGCAGGAGCAGCGTCGCTCATAGGGGTACCTCGCAATTCTTTACCGAATGTTCATTAGGTAATCCCATGCGCGACGATGTGTCAAGACACACAAAGAGCAGCCGCCCGGCGAAGCCATGCTTCGCCGGGCGGCTGCTCTTTGCTCATGCGGTCCTCTGCCGCCTTGTCCCGATCCCGACGACGGCGGCCAACGCGAGGGCGGAGAGGATGGTCGCTGCCCAGAAGCCGGCGCGGCCGCCGACCGTGAAATCTCCCGGCGCGGCGAAGGCCGCGAAGGTCGACGCAACGATGGCGAGCCCGACGGCGCCCCCGAGCTGCTGCATCGTCTGGAAGAGCCCGGACGCGGCCCCCGCATGCTCTGGCTCGACGTCGCGCAGCGCGAGCGTCGTGAGTGGCATGAACGTCATCCCCGCCGAGATCCCCGTCGTGACGAGGGCCGCCGCGACCACGGCGAAATTCGTGGTCGAGCTGATCTGGGTGAGGGGCAGGAAAGCGACGACGCGCAGGGCTGCGCCGACGATGACGAGCGGGACAGCGCCGATCCTCTCGACGAGCCGAGGGATGACCCGCGACATCGCGAAGATGCTCAGGGGCATGGGGAGGAACGCGAGCCCGGTCACGAGGGGCGTGAAGTGCAGTTGGTCCTCGAGGTATTGGACCATGAGGAAGAACATGGCCAGCATGCCGCCGTAGGTCGCAGCCATGGCGGCCAGCGCTCCGACCCGGCTCGGGCTGCGCAGGAGCTGCGGCCGGAGGAGGGGGTGGGGAACGCGGCGCTCGGTGAAGGCGAGGAGGCCGATGAGCGCTGCTCCGATCCCGAAGCCCCCGACCGTCCTGGGGCCGAGCCAGCCGTAGTCGGGCGCCTGGATGAGGGCCCACACGATCGCGACGGCGCCTCCGGTGGCGGTGACGGCGCCGACCACATCGAATCGACCGGGCCTGCGGGGCGTTTCCCCGACGAGGCGCGGCACGGCGACGAGCACGAGGAGGCCGATGGGGACGTTGATGAAGAGGGTCCATCGCCAGTTGACCGTGTCCGTGAGCACGCCGCCGAGGATGAGCCCGATCGCACCGCCCATCGAGGCGATCGCCGAGAACAGGGCGAGCGCGCGATTGCGAGAGCCCTCGTCCGGAGCGTTCGTCGTGATGAGGGCGAGCACGCTCGGGGCGGCGAACGCGGCGCCAAGGCCCTGCAGGGCCCGCGCAACGACGAGGAGGGCTGGCGAGGTGGCCACGCCGCCCAGGAGGGAGAACAGGGTGAAGGCAGCCACGCCGATCAGGAACGTGCGTCGCCTGCCGACGACGTCCCCTATCCGGCCGCCGAGAAGCAGGAGGCCGCCGAACGCGACGGCGTAGCCGTTGAGGACCCAGCTGAGGTCGGAACGGGAGAAATGGAGATCGGTCGCGATGTGCGGGAGGGCAACGTTCACGACCGTGGCGTCGAGGACGAGCATGAGCTGGGCGAGCATGACGAGCCAGAGGCCGGTGTTGCCGGAGCGGCGGGAGGACGTGGCCGAGTTGGGTGCGCGAGTGGCGGTGATGGGTGGCATGAGGGGTGTCCTATTCGGCGTACACTAAGTGGAGAGATGCTCCGATTAGAAATATACGGAGAGTGTCTCCGTTTTGCAACCGTCTGAGAGGGAGTAGTGGTTCCTGTGCGCGCTGACGCTCGCCGCAACCGCGATCGGATCGTCGAAGTCGCTCGGGGCCTCTTCCGCACGAAGGGCTACGACGCCGTCTCGATGGACGAGGTCGCGAAGGCGGCGGAGGTGGGCACCGGCACGCTCTACCGGCACTTCCCCACGAAGGAGGACCTCTACGACGCGGTGCTCGAAGCGTGGGCTGACCGGGTCAACGCGGCCGTCGAGCGAGCCCTGTCCCTCGAGGCCCCGTCCCGTGAGCGGCTGTTGGCCTGGCTGACGGACTTTGCGGCGATGCTGACTGAGCACAAGGGGGCGGCGGCGCGAATCACTGCCGCGCTCGGAGACCCGGGGTCGCCGTTCGCGACGAAGTGCCAAACGTACCTCGGCGCCAATCAGCGCATCATCGAGGGGCTGGGGTCTGCCGTGCGGACAGGGGTCGATCCGATGCAGATCAGCCGGCTCGTGGGCGGCGTCGCGGCGGTGGCGGACAACAGCGAGATCTCTCCGGACGCTCTCGCCTCGATGCTCGCGATCGTGGCAGACGGGCTGCTTGCCCCCGAGGGCGCGAATCTCGCGAGCCGGTAACGCCGCGCAGCCGGGCGGCCACGCGGGCTTTCGGTGCGAGGATGGGTCCATGTCCAAGGGGATCTACGTGAGCGCCACGACGCCAGGCTCGGGCAAGTCTCTCGTGGCGTTGGGCCTTGCGGAGGCCCTCCACAGCCACACTGACCGAATCGGATTCTTCAAGCCTGTTGTCGCGGGGGAGGACCCCGACGAGGATCCCATGGTGTCACTCATCCGGTCCCGCTACGGACTCAGCCCTGACGTGTGCCGTGGGGGTCTCACCGCCCGCGAGGTCCGGAAGTACCTCGCGGAGGGGCAGCGGGAAGAGATCGGCGCCCGGAGCGTGGACCTCTTCTCGGAGATTGCCTCGCGGTGCGACATCGTCATCGTCGAGGGCACAGACCTCACGGGCCAGGACTCGGCCGTCGAATTCGCGCTCAACGCGCGCCTCGCGAACGACCTCGGCTGCCCCATGGTCGCCGTCGTGACCGGGCGCGACCGGACCCCCGAGGAGATCGCGGACGCCGTCGACGTCGCCCGCAAGGAGCTCTACGCGGCACACTGCAGCCTTCTGATCATGATGGTCAACCGCGCCGACGCCGAACACCTCGACGAGATCTCGGCCGCGATCCGGCCAGGCCTCTCCCACAGACCGGTGTACGTCCTGCCGGAGATCGACGAGATCTCACGGCCGACGACGGGCGAGGTCTCGAGGGCGCTCGCGCTCCGCCAGATCGCGGGGAGCGCGGACATGGAGCGGGAAGTGCGGGGCGTCAAAGTCGCCGCGATGAGCGTCGCGAACTTCATCGGCGCCCTCGCGACCGGCGACCTCGTCATCGTCCCGGGGGACAGGGCCGACATCATGGTCGGTGCCCTCGCCTCGACCTTCTCGCCGGAATTCCCCGTCCCCTCCGCCATGATCCTCACGGGCGGCCTCTCGCCTGACGAGCACGTCCTCCCGCTCCTGGCCGCGGCGCCATTCCCCGTCTTCTCATATCCGGGCGACACCTACCATGCTGCGCGCGACGTCTCGTTGGTGCGCAGCGAGATCTGGTCGGGGCAGCGCCGCAAGGTCGCCTCAGCGCTCGGGGCCTGGGCGAAGAGGGTCGACGACGACGAGATCCTCGAGCGGCTCAACCTGCCCCGCCCCGAGACGATGACGCCGCTGCGCTTCCTCCACGAGCTCATCGGCCGCGCGCGGGCCGACAGGCGGCACATCGTCCTGCCGGAAGGGTCCGACGTCCGCATCCTGCGTGCGGCAGAGATCCTGCACCGGCGCGACGTGTGCGATCTGACCCTCCTCGGAAACGACGCACAGGTGCGCGAGATCGCGGGGGCCAACGGGGTCTCGCTCAACGGCCTCCGGATCATCGACCCAGCGACGAGCCCCCTGCGGGAGCGCTTCGCGCAGGAGTACGCCCGCCTGCGGGCGCATCGGGGGGTCGACGTGCCGCGGGCCCTCGAAGCCATGCTCGACGTGAGCTACTTCGGGACCATGATGGTCCAGCTCGGCATCGTCGACGGCATGGTCTCGGGCGCCGCCCACACGACAGCCCACACCATCCGTCCGGCCCTCGAGTTCGTCAAGACGCGGGCTGGGGTGAAGATTGTCTCCTCGGTGTTCTTCATGCTCCTGCCGGACCGCGTGCTGGTCTACGGCGACTGCGCCGTCAACCCGGAACCGGACGCGGAGGAACTGGCCGACATCGCCATCGCCTCGGCCGAGACGGGCTCCCAGTTCGGGGTCGAGCCCCGCATTGCGATGCTGAGCTACTCGACGGGAGGCTCGGGCGCGGGTGCGACCGTCGACAAGGTGCGGCGCGCAACCGAGCTGGTCCGGGCGCGTCGGCCTGATCTGGCGGTCGAAGGGCCGATCCAGTATGACGCCGCCGTCGACGCCTCGATTGCGGCGGCCAAGCTGCCCGGTTCGTACGTCGCGGGGCAGGCGACCGTCTTCATCTTCCCCGACCTCAACACCGGCAACAACACCTACAAGGCCGTCCAGCAGTCCGCCGGAGCCGTCGCCGTCGGCCCTGTCCTGCAGGGGCTCCGCAAGCCGGTCAACGACCTCTCGCGCGGCTGCACGGTCGAGGACATCGTCAACACGGTCGCGATCACGGCCGTCCAGGCACAGTCAAGCCACCGCTAGATCCAAACCCTCCGGGAGCCGCCATGCTCGTCCTCGTCATCAACTCGGGTTCATCGTCGCTCAAGTACCAGCTTCGCGATGTCGCGGCAGGGGAGGTCCTCGCAGAGGGGATGGTGGATCGGATCGGATTCCCCGAAGAGGGCGGCGAGCTCGAGGTCCCGGACCACGAGGCGGCGCTCGACCTCGTCGATGCTGCTCTCCACGAGGCCTTGGCGGGGCGCCGGATCGACGCCGTGGGGCACCGCGTGGTCCACGGGGGAGAGCGCTTCGGCGATCCGGTCCTCATCGACAACGAGATCACGCGCTCGATCGAGCGGCTCAACCCGCTCGCGCCCCTGCACAATCCCGCGAACGTCCTGGGAATCCGGGCCATTGCGGACAAATGGCCGGACGTCCCCCAAGTGGCCGTGTTCGACACGGCGTACCACCGCACCATTCCCGAACGGGCCTGGCGCTACGCCGTCCCCGACTGGCTCTACACGCGACACGGGATCCGCCGCTATGGCTTCCACGGGACATCGCACCAGTACGTGGCAGGGCGCGCCGCTGCGCTCCTGGGCATCGACCCGGCGGCGTTCGACGGCGTCGTCCTCCACCTCGGCAATGGGGCGTCGGCCACGGCCGTCCAAGGTGGTCGTTCGATCGACACCTCGATGGGCTTCACGCCGCTCGAGGGGCTCGTCATGGGCACCCGGTCGGGGGATGTCGACCCGTCGATCCTCGTCTTCCTCGGGCGCCTGGGGATGACCCCGGACGAGATCGACGATCTGCTCAACCGTGAGTCGGGCCTCAAGGCGCTCGGCGGCTCCAACGACATGCGGACGCTGGTCGAGTCCGCCGAGCGGGGTGACGCCAAGGCCCGGCGGGCCCTGGACGTCGCTTCCTACCGGCTCGCCAAGTACGTCGGCGCCTACCACGTCGCTGTCGGAGGCGCGAGGGCCATCGTGTTCACGGCCGGGATCGGGGAGAACTCCTCCGTCTTCAGGGGGCTCGTGGCCGAGCGGCTCGGCGCGCTGGGCGTCGTCTTGGACGCGGCCGCGAATGCTGCTCGCTCGTCCGAGCCGAGGGCCGTCTCGGCGGCCGAGTCGGCCATCCCGGTCCTCGTCGTGCCCACCGACGAAGAACGCGCGATTGCCGAGGCCACGGCGGCCGTCGTCACCGCCGCCGTGGGCGGCCAGATGCCGCGCTGAAGGCTAGGCGATCGGCTCGCGGGCCCCGAGCCCGTCCGCGATGAACGCGTAGTCCCATGCGCGGTCCTTCCACTCCTCGTACCGTCCCGAGGCGCCGCCGTGCCCGGCGACCATCTCGGTCTTGAGCACGATCGGCTGCCCGCTCGTCGAGGCCTCCCGCAGCGCCTGCACCCACTTCGCCGGCTCGACGTACAGCACTCGCGTGTCGTTGAAGGAGGTCACCGCCGCGACCCGGGGGTAGGGGGCCGGGCGCACGTTCTCGTACGGCGTGTACGACTTCATGTATGCGTACACCTCCGGATCCTCGATCGGGTTGCCCCACTCCTCCCACTCGAGGGCCGAGAGCGGCAGCTCGGGGTTGAGGATCGTCGTGAGGGCGTCCACGAACGGGACCTCCGCGACGGCCACGGCGTACTTCTCGGGCGCGAGGTTGAGCACGGCCCCGATCAGCAGGCCGCCCGCAGATCCTCCCATGCAGCCGATCCGGGCCGGATCTGCCCAGCCCGACGAGACGACCCAGTCCGTCGCGGCGACGAAGTCGCTGAACGTGTTCTTCTTGCGCAGCTTCTTGCCGTCCTCGTACCACCGGCGGCCGAGCTCGCCGCCGCCCCGGATGTGGGCGATCACGAACACGATGCCACGGTCGAGGAGGCTCAGCCGTGCGATCCCGAACGCAGGATCCATGCTGACCTCGTAGGAGCCGTAGCCGTAGACGAGGGCCGGGTTCGTCCCGTCTGGATGCACCGACGCGTGCCGCAGGATCGACAGCGGGACGTGAGCCCCGTCGTCGGCCGTGGCCCACGCGCGCTCGGCGACGTAGTCGCTGGGGTCGTAGCCCCCGAGCACGGGCGTCTCCTTCCGCAGGAGCAGTTCGCCGCTCGCCAGGACGTAGTCGTAGATCCGCGGTGGGGTGAAGAACGAGGTGTAGCGGACGCGCACGACGGGTGAGCGGTAGTCCGAGGAGCTTGCCGCGGCCGTGTAGAGCTCCTCGCCGAACGCGGGCTCCGCGAACGACGGCGCTCCGCCGCCCAGGACGTCGTCGAGCGTGGCGAAGCGGACGGTTTCGATCGTGTTGCGCCGCAGCGAGAGGAGGAGATGGGTCGAGGTGACGTCGGCGCCTTCGATCTTGACGGCGTCGTCGTGGTCGACGACGGTGCGCCACTCCTGCTCGGCCAGCGGCTTCGCGAACTCGGTGAGGGGCGCTACGGAGACCATGTTGTTGAAGGCCTGCCCCTTTCCCCTTCCCTCGCCGGAGCCCTCGGGACCGCCGTTGTGCACGAGCAGGACGTGGGCCGCGCCGCCGTGCTCGAAGACCTCGGCGCTGTGCAGAATGCGTTCGCCGCGGGGGACGAGGACGGTGAGCTCGGCTGCGGGGTCCATGAGGTCGAGGCACCGAGTCTCGCTGTACTCCGAGTTGCCGATGCTGACGAGCAGCCATCGGCGATCGGACGAGAGGTCGATCGACGTCCACTGCGCCACGTCGTCCTCCTCGTACAGCACCTCGTCCCGGTCGACGGGCGTGCCGAGCGTGTGGACACGGACCTGGAACGGCCGCCAGGACTCGTCTGCCACGACGTAGAAGAGGCGGCGTCCGTCGGGCGAGAACTCGAGTCCGTAGAAGACGCTATCGATCACTTCGGGGAGGTGCTCGCCCGTGCGCAGGTCCTTGATCCGCAGCGTGAACGTCTCGTCGCCCGTGTGGTCCACCGCGTACGCGTAGAGGTGCCCATCGCGAGTGAGCGCGGCCCCGCCCAGGGCGAAGAAGGGGTGCCCCTCCGCCTCGGCGTTCCCGTCCAGGAGCACCTGCTCGCCCTCGAGGGCGACCCCGGGGACCAGGGCGGGCGGCGTCCAGGTGTCGAGCTCCGCCTCCACGCGGCAGTAGACGGGATACTGGCTGCCCTCGACGGTGCGGGAGTAGTACCACCAGTCGTCGAGCCGGCTCGGGACCGAGAGGTCCGTTTCCTGGGTGCGGCGCTTGATCTCGTCGAAGATGGCGTCGCGGAGGGGCTGCTGATCCTCGGTGATGCGCTCGGTGTACGCGTTCTCCGCTTCGAGGTGCCCCACGACGTCCGGGCTGTCCTTGTCCCTCAGCCATTCGTACGGATCGACGAAGACGTCGCCGTGGCGCTCCCGGCGGGCAGGTACCTTGCGGGCGACAGGTGGCACATCAGCACTCATGTGTTCACCCTAGCGATTCGTGCTCTCCACGGAGTGCGGGCTTGCGCACCACTGATTTCTACTGATTTTTGGGGCGCGACCACTGAGACCGCCGCTGCGCTCAGTTGCCGTTTGCGAGACCGTTCGCGTCGACGTACTGGGGGACAGTGCCCTGCGCCATTGCCGTGGCGAGCGCCGCCGTGGCCGCTTGATTCACGAGCACGATCGATTGGCCGTCCGTCGACCAGCCCGTCCCGTTGGTCGGAAGCGTGAACGTGATGAGGTCCTTCGGCCGCACTTTGACGAGCTCAACCCCGAGGGAAGCCACGGCCGACGCAGTGAAGCCCGAATCAACCGTCAGATACGGCGAGAACTCGTTGACCACGTTGGCGAGCGTGACCGGATTCGCGAGCGTCTGCGGAGTGGCGATCTTCGAGGCGAGGGCCTTCATGAAGGTCTGCTGGTCCCGCACCCGCTGGTAGTCGCCGTCGGCGAACGCGTAGCGTTCGCGCACGAACGCGAGCGCCTGCTCGCCGTTCATCGTCTGCGGCCCGGCGTTGAAGTGGATGGTGGAGGTCTGGCCGGCTGTGAACGCCTTCGGGACGTTCACGGTCACGCCGCCGACGGCGTCGGTGAGCCCCTTGAACCCCGCGAAGTCCACGAAGACCACGTGGTCGAGGCGCTGCCCGAGCAGGGATTCGACGGTCTGCACCATGAGCGGCACGCCCCCGAACGCGAGTCCGGCGTTGATCTTGGCGGAGCCGTGACCGGGGATGGGGACCCAGAGGTCGCGCATGATCGAGATGACGTAGACCTGCTGCCGGTCCGCCGGGATGTGCACGAGCATCATCGTGTCGGAGCGCTGGTCGGACGGGGCACCGGACTCTGCGGTCGCGCCCGTTGCCCCGCGGCTGTCGGATCCGACGAGCAGGATGTTCACTGGGGTCTTGCCGTCCGTCCCCGGACGGGGTTCGGAAGGACGGGACGATTCCTCAGGGAACGCGTTGGGGATCTTCTTGGTGTTCGTATCGAAGCTCTGGGAGAGACTCCCGAGGTACACGATGGCGGCGACTGCCGCGAGCACGACGACGAGCAGCGCACCCAGCAGGACGGCCGCCGCCGTGCGCTTCCTCTTCCTCCGCGGCCGGGACCGACTCGCCGCCGAGGCTGACGTGCGGGAAGCATCGGGCGCTTGGACGGCGGGCTCACTGTCGTCGGTGGTCACGGTGCCTCCTTCTGTGGCCCGGGCGGTGGATACGATCAGTCTGCCCTGAGGGCTGGCTGGGAGCCGTTGGACGGTTCGCATGGAAGGGAAATGATGCCGATCTGGCACAGGAATGAGCTCGTCGCCGAGGTCCTCGGCGAGCAAGGCGAACGGGTCGCGCTGCTCAATCTGCGCGCGAATCGGCCCGTCGTCCTGAGGGGTTCGGCGGCGGTCATCTGGTCGCTCATCGACGGGGTGCGCTGTGACAGGGACATACTCGCCGCGCTGCGTGAAGAGTATGGGACCGAGGCCCCGCCAGATCTCGAGGTGCAGCTCGCTGCGTTCCTCTGCCAGCTCGCCGAGCTCGGGCTCGTCGAGCCGCCAGTGCCGGAGTCAGCGCCATGAGGCTCAGGATCCTCGGCGCCTCCCTCACGGTCGTCTTCGAGGGCCGCGTGAGCCCTGCCCAGCGGGCCTTGCTGCGCCGAGCCTGGTCGCGGTGCCTCGAGGACGGCGAGGGCACAGCGTCTGCTGAGAGGGGCGACGGCGACTGCACCGGCGGCGACAGCCCCGGCGGCGACGGCATCGGCGGCGACGGCATCGGCGGCGCTGTTCCGTTCCGTGCGCGCATCCTGACCGGTTCCGGCGTCGTCCCGGTCGCGGGGGGAACGTTTGCGCGCTTTGCCGCGGAGCTCACGAGCGCCCTGACCTTCGCAGCGATCGAGCGGCGCAGCGGCGAACTGCTCATGCTGCACGCTTCGGGCCTTGCAGATCCGGGCACGGGCCGCACCGTTGCGCTCGTGGGGCCCTCCGGAGTGGGCAAGACGACCGCGACCCGGGCACTCGCCAACGAGCTGGGCTACGTGAGCGACGAGACGGTCGGCGTCGAGCCGTCGGGCGCGGTCGTCCCGTACGCCAAGCCGCTCTCACTCATCGTCGAGGAGCCGCCCGCACCCAAACGCCAGCTCGGCCCGGACGAGCTCGGTCTCCGCAGGGCGCCCTCGGAGGGGAGGCTCGGCGCCGTCGTCCTGCTCGAGCGACGCGCAAGCCGACCTGGGGGGCGGGCGGAGGTGCGACGGCTCGGCCACGCGGAGGCGATCGTGGGCCTCGCGCCGCACACCTCGTCGATCGGAAAGCTGCGCGCCCCACTCCAGCAGCTCTGCCGGATGCTCGACGCGTGCGGCGGGGCCGTCCGGGCGGTCTACAGCGAGGCCGACGAGCTCGCGGGCCTCATCCCAGGCCTCCTCGCCCGGGCCGCCGTCGCGGGCGGGTGGGAACCCGCCGTCGTCCCCGACCGAAGGGCGGACGACGGCGCCCTCGCGCCAGTGGATCAGCCGCCAGCGATCCTGCCGCGCGGGTACCTGCGGCGGGGCGACGTCGTCGACGCCGTCGAGATCGCGATCCCCGATGGTGGGAGCGACCTGCTCGTCATGGTGGGCCAGCAGGTCGTCCGGCTCGGCGGCATCGCCCCGGCGATCTGGCGTGCGCTGCGCGCGCCGGCCCGGATCGAAGCCCTCGCGGAGCGGATTGCGCCGGAGGTCGGCCTCCCGCCCGGTTACGCCGGGGCGCTCTCCCACGCAGTCGAGGAACTCAGTAACTACGGGGTGCTCCTACGGAGCTGAGATCGGCGGGGTTTAGATGAACCTTGTGCAAAATTCACTCCCAGTCGACAAGACCGCGCCAGACAAGGCTGTGTCCGACCCCGCTGTGTCCGACCCCGCTGTGTCAGGCACCGCCGTGTCAGGCACCGCCGTGTCAGGCACCGCCGTGTTCGACCCAGCCGCGTTCGACCCCGCCGCGGACGGGCGGGGCATGGCCCTCGCGGACTACCTCTTGGTCGCCCGCAGGTATTGGCTCGGGATCCTGCTCTTCGTCGCCGTCGCCACGTCGGGGGCGTTCGGCTGGTACCTCGTGCAGCCTCGGGTCTACGAGGCCCAGTCGAACGGGATGGTCGTCACCGGCGGCTCGGATAACCTGAACCTCTCCCTCGCGGGGGACAACCTCTCGAAGTCCAAGGCGAAGAGCTACCGCTCGCTCGCCGAGTCGCTCCTCGTCGCCGAGCGCGTGGTCAAGGCACTCGGCATCAGTGCGTCCCCCCAAGCGGTCGCGGGCACCGTCAAGGTCGTGGTCCCGGTCGATTCTGCGGAGCTGCAGGTGACGGCGACTTCGTCGGACCCCGAGCAGGCCAAGGAAGTCGCGGATGCGTGGGTCTCGGCGCTCGCAGCGCAGGTCTACGAGATCGAGAAATCGATGTCGAGCGCGGGAGCGGAGCCCGCCACGAAGGTGGTGCCGCTTGCGAAGGCAACGGTCCCGACTGCGCCGGTCTCGCCGAACCTCCGGCTCGCCCTCGGTGCGGGGGCGGCGGGCGGCCTGGCGCTCGGACTCGGCTACGCCCTCGTGCGCAATCTGCTGGACCGCAGGATCAGGGCTGCTGCAGAGATCGAGCGGCGCTTCCGCGTGCCGGTCATCGGCACGCTCCCACGGGACAGGCGCCTTGTCAGCGAGACCCGCATCCTGGACGTCCACGGCACGGGTGCCGGGCACGCGATGGGCGAGGCGCTGCGAGAACTGCGGACGAATCTGCACTTCATCGACGTCGACAGTCCGCCGCGGGTGCTCCTCGTGACGAGTTCGCTGCCATCCGAAGGCAAGTCCACCGTCATTGGCAATCTTGCCGCAACCATCGCTGCCGCGGGTGAGGGCGTCATCGTCGTCGACGCAGACCTGCGCCGGCCGACGGCGCACCAGGTCTTCGGAGTGACGGGGGACGTGGGCGTGACGGACGTCCTCACGGGCCGAGCCACGATCGACGAGGTCCTGCAGGACTGGGGCCCGATGCCGCAGCTCAAGGTGCTCGCGGCAGGTCGCATCCCGCCGAACCCGTCGGAGCTGCTCGGCTCGCGCGCGATGCAGCACCTCCTCAAGGAGCTATCCCAACGGGCCGTCGTGCTCATCGACACTCCGCCGCTCCTGCCGGTCACCGACGCCGCGGTCCTCTCTCGCGCGGCGGACGGGACGCTCGTCGTCGCCCGCGCGCGGAAGACGACGACGGACGGCCTCCAGCGCGCGCTCGGGAACTTGGCGCGCGTGCGAGGACGGGTCCTCGGGGTCATCCTGAACTGCGTCGCCACCAAGGGACCGGACACGTACAGCTACGGCTACTACGGCGCGTACTCGAGCAGGCCCGAGCGGCGGAGGGGCCGGAACGGTGCGCGTACGAGCGCCAACAGCGGCTCAGAGGGCGGGGCTCAGGTCTCGCCTGCGCCTGAGCCTGTCCCGGCATTCAGGGGAAGGCGTTCGGCGAGCTGACGCCGTTCCGCCTCCCTCAGCATCGCTCGGCTCTCGCCCGGGGCGCCGCGGCGGCGCCGGCGGGGGAGAGCGGCCCGAATCAGGGCGCTGACCGGCGGGAGGAGCTCCTCGACCATGCGCTCGTATGCCGGGGCATCCAGCCCGAACGGATCGGCGACGTCATTGAGGGAAGGATCGTCGAGGCGGACTTCGTGGCGGATCCTGTTGCCGTCGGCCACGTACCGCCGCCACGCATCCGGCACGGTTTCGCGGGTCGAGGGCCCTGGCAGGATCTCGACGATGCGAGCGAACTCGCGCAGGGTGAACGTGCGTTTGAGGGCGGAGGGGGAGAGGGCGAGGACTGGGCTGCGGTGATCTTCGGCGAGGATCAGCACGAGGTCCGCCTCCGTGATGTGCCCCTGCGTGAGCTGCCGGGCTTCGAAGGCGTCGAGGCTCGAGCCGAGCCGGAGGGCGATCTCGGCCGATCTGGGATGGGCCGGCTGGCCCGCAAGCGCTCTGACGCCCGCGCTCGTGACGGCAAACACCCCTGGGGCGGCCTCGTCGAGGCCGGACTGGAGCAGGCGCTCGGCCAGCGGCGACCGGCAGATGTTCCCGGTGCAGACGGCGAGGATGCGGAAGGGGGTTCCGTCGCTCATCGCATCACGCTAGCACCCCTACCCGCCAGACTGGCCAGACCTTGAGTGTCACACGCCCGACCACCGCGGAAGCGGGGACGGTCCGCATGCAGGGCTCGGGCGGGGACTGGCTCCGGCAGGCCAACGTCGAGTCGGCGGACGCCGAGCGATGGTCCCCGAGGAGCACGAGTTCGCCCGATGGAACGGTGAAGGCGCTGAAGCAGCGGGCGGAGCGCGGCGTCGTCGTGCAGTCGAGCCGTCCGGGCACGAAGGGGAGGTTGAGCGTGACGTAGGGCTCGTCGATCCCATGGCCATTGCGCTCGAGGCGCCCCTCGGCGTCGCAGCACGCTATGGTCTGCCCGCCCTGCGCAGCGATCCGCTTGACGAGATAGCTCTGATTCGATGGGCCGATGCCGGTGAGGTCGCCGAAACCCCTGGCCAGAGCCGGAAGCGCACCGTCGCGGCGACCGCCCACGTCGTCGTCTGCCTTTCCGCCGTCCCATCCGGGAGGCCGGGCCACGACGACGACGTCGCCCACGTGGGGCGAGTTGCCGAGCAGCGTCGACAGGCGATCTGCCAGGATCCAGTCCCCACCGCTTGGGCTGCCGAGGAGAGTCGGTTCCATGGAGGCGGTGGGGACGCGATACAGCTTCACGAGGTAGGCCTGAACGAGCGAAACGACGAGGAGGGCCACGAGGGCGTGGGCGGCGAAGTGCAGCCAAGCGGGCACGCTTCTGCGCTGCGGGCGGGGAGTCATTCGCCGAAATTAGCAGCGACGCCCGCCACGGAGGACGGCACGGCGTGCTGTCTCGGTGGCCTCCACGGGCGGCTTGACGCCCGTTGGCCTGTCCACATATTCTGAACGAACGGTCGGTAATTATTTGAGGAGGAGCTATGGCAGCTGCGCCCCTGCAGCCCGTGCCCGCGGCGGCGTCCGCCGCAATGTCCCCAGAGGACCGCGAGGGCCAGGCATCTTTTGACCGCATCATCGGCGAGGACTCCCGCATCGAGCCGACGGACTGGATGCCGGAGGCATACCGCAGGACGCTCACCCGGCAGATCTCGCAGCACGCGCACTCGGAGATCATCGGGATGCAGCCGGAGGCCAACTGGATCACGCGCGCGCCGAGCCTCAAGCGCAAGGCGATCCTGATGGCCAAGGTCCAGGACGAGGCCGGCCACGGTCTCTACCTCTACTCGGCTGCCGAGACGCTCGGCACGCCGCGGGACGTCCTCAACCAGCAGCTGCTGGACGGCAAGGCGAAGTACTCGTCGATCTTCAACTATCCGGCTCGCAGCTGGGCGGATATGGGAGCAATCGGCTGGCTCGTCGACGGCGCCGCGATCGCGAACCAGGTCCCCCTGTGCCGGGCGAGCTACGGTCCCTACGGACGCGCGATGGTGCGGATCTGCAAGGAGGAGTCGTTCCACCAGCGGCAGGGCTTCGAGATTCTCCTCGAGCTCTCCCGCGGCACTCCGGAGCAGAAGAAGATGGCGCAGGACGCCGTCAACCGCTTCTACGCGCCGGCCCTCATGATGTTCGGGCCGCCGGACGACGACTCGCCCAACTCGAAGCAGTCCATGGCCTGGAACATCAAGCGGTTCTCGAACGACGAGCTGCGCCAGCGGTTCGTCGGCATGATCGCCGAGCAGGTCAAGGTCCTCGGGCTCACGCTCCCCGACCCGGAGCTCCGCTTCGACGAGGAGACGGGCAAGTGGATCCACATGGAGCTCGACTGGCAGGAATTCAAGGACGTCATCGCTGGGCGCGGGCCATGCAATGCCCAGCGCATGGCACGCCGCCGTGAGGCGCACGAAGACGGGACGTGGGTGCGCGAAGCTGCCAAGGCCTACGCCATGAAGAAGATGCAGAAGGCGGGTGCCGCGTAGATGAACCAGCAGCCGATGAACCAGCACGCCAACATCTGGCCCCTCTGGGAGGTCTTCGTGCGCTCGAGCCGCGGACTCTCGCACGTCCACGCCGGTTCCCTGCACGCGCCCGACGCTGAGATGGCGCTGCGGAACGCCCGTGACCTCTATACGCGGCGGAACGAGGGCGTCTCGATCTGGGTCGTGCCCTCCGACGCGATCACGGCATCCGATCCCGACGCGAAGGGCTCCTTCTTCGAGTCCGCTCAGGGCAAGGACTACCGCCACGCCACCTACTACACCAAGAGCGAAGGCGTGAAGCACCTGTGACCCCCACCCACGCCGCCCCAGACCACTCCCTCGACAGCTTCGGCGACGCCGCGGCGTCGGCCACGCGGGTCACCCCGGGCAACGCTCTGCGCCCCGAGGACATCGCGCTCCAGACGGAGCGGCCCAGCGAGGACGCCGCCCGGTACGCGCTGCGCCTCGGAGACGACTCGCTCGTCCTGGCCCAGCGGCTGGGCCACTGGATCTCCCGCGGCCCCGAGATCGAGGAGGACATAGCGCTCGGCAACATCGCCCTCGACCTCCTCGGCCACGCCCGCTCGTTCCTCACCTACGCAGGCCACGCGTGGGGCAAGACTGAGGACGACCTCGCGTACTGGCGCGAGGAGGAAGAGTTCCGTTCCGCGTGGATCTTCGAGCAGCCCAACGGCGACTTCGGGGTGACGATCGCGCGCCAGCTGGTCGTCGCCGTCTACCAGCGCCTCCTCTACGCGCGGCTCGTCGAGTCGACCGACCGGACGATCGCCGCCATCGCGGCGAAGGCGCTCAAGGAGGTCGACTACCACCGTGACCACGCGATTCAGTGGACGCTCCGCCTCGGCGACGGAACGGACGAGTCGCACCGGCGCATGCAGGCCGCGGTCGAGCTCATGTGGCCCTATGTAGACGAGCTGTTCGACGACGATGAGCTCGTCGAGCGCGTCGGCGCGGCCGGGGTTCGTCCCTCGACGCTCCGCGCCGAGTTCGATGCCGAGCTCGCGGCGGTCCTCGACGAGGCCACGCTGAGCCTGCCCGCCGTGCCCCGCGCCCGCGGCGGGGGTCGCCGAGGCGAGCACACCGAGCACCTCGGCTACCTGCTCGCCGAGATGCAGGTGCTCGCGCGCAAGCATCCGGGCGCGACCTGGTAGGGGCTGCCGTGATCACGACCGACGACGACGTCGTCGCCCTCGCGGCGACCGTGAATGACCCCGAGATCCCGGTGCTGAGCATCCGGGACCTCGGGATCCTCCGGGACGGGCGCCTCGAGGCCGACGGCACGGTGCGCCTCACCATCACCCCGACCTACTCGGGCTGTCCCGCCATGGACGCGATCCGCGACGACCTGCAGCGTGTCTTCCACGAGGCGGGGTACGAGCGGGTCCGCGTGAACCTCGTCCTCTCCCCGGCGTGGACCACCGACTGGATGACCCCGGAGGGCAAGGCCAAGCTCGAGGAGTACGGCATCGCCCCGCCCACGGGGGCGGCCAGCGTCCACGCCGGACCGGTTCGCCTTGGGCTCGCCGTCAAATGTCCGCGCTGCCACTCGCTCAACACGCGCGAGCTCTCCCGCTTCGGTTCGACGTCCTGCAAGGCGCTCTACGTGTGCCAGGACTGCCGCGAGCCCTTCGACTACTTCAAGGTGCTGTAGATGACTTCGAGGTGTTCCCTATGACCGACCAGTTGACCGAGGACGCCGAGGCGACCGGCCGCCGTCGTGCGTCCTTCCACCCGCTCGAGGTGAGCCAGGTCCGCCGTCTGACGAACGATGCGATCGAGGTGACGTTCGCCGTCCCCGCCGCGCTCGCCGACGAGTACGACTACATTCCGGGTCAGTACGTCGCGCTCCGCGCCCAGCTGCCCGAGGGCGGTCCGGAGGGCGAACCCAAGGAGGTCCGCCGGAGCTACTCGATCTGTGCCACGCCCGAGCGCTTCGAGGACGGCAGCAGCGAGATCCGGGTGGCCATCAAGAAGGACCTTGGCGGCGTCTTCTCGACGTGGGCCAACGAACACCTCGCGGCCGGCGACACGCTCGACGTCATGAGTCCGGCGGGGGCCTTCATCTCGAAGCACCGGATGACGGGCCTCAATGACCCGTCGAGCATCGATACGGACCGCGAGCACACGTTCGTCGCGGTCGCTGCCGGGTCCGGCATCACGCCGGTCATCGCGATCGCGAAGACCGTCCTCGCCGCGAACGAGAACGTCCGTTTCGACCTGGTCTACGCGAACAAGGCCGCGATGGACGTCATGTTCGTCGAGGAGCTCGCCGACCTCAAGGACAAGTACCCGGCCCGCTTCGCCCTCCACCACGTCCTCTCGCGAGAGCAGCGCATCTCGCCCCTGCTCTCCGGCCGGGTCGATGCGGAGAAGCTCACCACGCTGCTCAACACCGTGATCCACGCCGACGACGTCGACGAGTGGTTCCTCTGCGGGCCTTTCGAGCTCGTCCAGCTGGTGCGGGACACGCTGTCGGCGCGCGGCGTCGAGCCCGAGAAGGTCCGCTTCGAACTCTTCACGACGGGCACTCCGACCCATCTCGAGGGGAACATCGGCAGGCCCATCGTGGAGGATGACTCGGGCAGGAACTTCGACATCGAGTTCCGCCTCGACGGACTCTCCGGCGTCGTCAAGAGCCCTGCCGCGGCGAACGAGACGATCCTCAACGCGGCCCTGCGCGTGCGCCCGGACGTCCCGTTCGCGTGCGCGGGCGGCGTGTGCGGCACGTGCCGGGCGAAGCTCGTCAAGGGCACGGTAGACATGGCGGAGAACTACGCGCTCGAGCCAGACGAGCTCGAGCGAGGGTACGTCCTGACCTGCCAGTCGCGCCCGACGTCCGACGCCGTGTCCGTGGACTTCGACGCCTGATCCAGGAACTGAGGAGACCGTGATTTCACTCGCCATTGCTGACGGCGTCGCCGAGGTGGTCCTCGACGCTCCCCAGAAGCTCAACGCCGTCGACCCTGCGGCGCTCGCCGAGCTTTCCGAGGCGTACGACGACGCCGCTGCCGCCGCCTCCCGCGGCGAGGTGCGGGCCCTGCTCCTCCGCGGGGAGGGGCGCGCGTTCTGTGCGGGCCGGGACATCTCCGGCGTCGACCCCGCCGAGGATGACGTGCTCGGATATCTGGGCGGTACCGTGACGCCGCTCATGCAGAAGATGGCAGCGTTCCCCGCCCCGACCTTCGCCGCCGCCCAGGGGGCCACGCTCGGGGTGGGCCTCGGCCTCCTGCTGGCGACCGACGTCGTCTATGTCGCCGAAGACGCGAAGCTCGGCTCGCCGTTCGCCAACCTCGGAGCGACCCTCGACTCGGGCGGCCACTGGTACTTCACCGAGCGGCTCGGCATGCACCGCACCCTCGACCTCATCTACACGGCGGACCTTCTGACCGGTGCCGAGGCCGTGCGCGCAGGCCTGTTCAGCCGGGCCTTCCCCGCCGACGAGCTGCTCGAGCGCACCCGGCAGACCGTCCACCGGGTCGCGCAGGGCGCCACGAGCGCGTTCATCGCGTCGAAGGAGCTCGTCGCCCAGATCCGGGACCGGCGTCTGGGGCTGTGGGACTCGATGGACGCGGAGAACAAGGCGCAGGCCGCGCTGTGCGAGTCGGCGGACTACCGCGAGGGCTTCAAGGCCTTCCAAGAGAAGCGGAAGCCGGAGTTCTCGGGGCGGTAGCCGGACCGGCCGGTAGTCTGGCCCGGTGACCGCCTCTCGAAGAGCTTCTCACCATACCCCCAACTCCAGCCACGAGACCTCGGTCAACGTCGAGCTGAACCCTCTGTTCAGCCGGCCTGGCGAGGCGTCCGTCTTCCCGCGCTTCACCGTCCCCGAGGGCGAATCGCTGCCCTCGACCGCTTATCAGATCGTCCACGACGACGCGATGCTCGACGGCAACGCTCGGCTCAACCTCGCGACCTTCGTGGGCACCTGGATGGAGCCCGAGGCCGGAAAGCTCTACGCCGAGACGGTCGACAAGAACATGATCGATCGGGACGAGTACCCCAAGACGGCGGAGATCGAGCACCGCTGCTGGCGGATGCTCGCAGACCTGTGGAACGCGCCGGATCCCACCGACACCATCGGCACGTCGACGGTGGGTTCCTCTGAGGCGTGCATGCTCGCGGGCCTCGCCCTCAAACGCCGCTGGCAGCACGGGCGGCGCGATGCGGACAAGCCCACGGAGCGGCCGAACCTCGTCATGAGCTCAGCGGTTCAGGTGTGCTGGGAGAAGTTCTGCAACTACTTCGAAGTCGAGGCGCGCTACGTGCCGATATCGGAGGAGCACCGGGTGCTCGACGGCCACGGGCTCGAGCAGTACGTCGACGAGAACACCATTGGCGTCGTCGCGATCATGGGCGTGACCTACACGGGCATGTACGAGCCCGTGCAGCAGATCTCCGAGGCGCTGGACGAGATCCAGGCCTCCAAGGGGTTCGACGTCCCGATCCACGTGGACGGCGCGTCCGGTGCGATGATTGCCCCGTTCCTGCAGCCAGAACTCACGTGGGACTTCCGCTTGCCCCGGGTCGTCTCGATCAATACGTCTGGGCACAAGTACGGTCTCGTGTATCCAGGGCTCGGATGGGTTGTGTGGCGGAATACCGAAGCCTTGCCCGAGGATCTCGTGTTCCACGTGAGCTACCTCGGCGGCGACATGCCAACCTTTGCCCTGAACTTCTCCCGGCCCGGGGCGCAGGTGCTCCTGCAGTACTACCTGTTCCTGCGCCTCGGCATCGAGGGCTACCGCGCCGTCCACGCGGCGTGCCGGGAGGTCGCCGAATACCTGGCCCGGGAGATCGGCGCGATGGAACCCTTCGAGCTGTGGAATGACGGGTCCGACATCCCGGTCTTCGCCTGGAGCCTGCGCGAGGGCCACACGGACAAGTGGAACCTGCACCACCTCTCCGACCGCCTTCGGATGGAGGGGTGGCTCGTCCCTGCCTATCCCATGCCGGCCGGCCTCGAGGGCCTCACCGTGCAGCGCATCGTGGTACGCAACGGCTTCACGCGGGATCTTGCTGCGAGCTTCCTCGAGGATCTGCGCAACGCGGTCGAGTTCCTCGACTCGGCGGACGCTCCGTTCCCTGACCCGGGCCACGCCTCGGCGTTCCATCACTAGCCTTCGATTCCCGGCGCTCCTGCCCTGGCGTTCCATGGCGGGCGGTTCCTGCTCGGGCGGTTGCTGCCCTGGCGGTTGCTGAGCCCGGAGGGCAGCAGCCAAGGGCACTCGAATGTTTATTTGATCGTTCGTTTGTCTTTCGAATGCAACTTCGATACACTCGTTCCATGATGGGGGCGCGGACAGTTGCGAGGGGGAGGGTTGCCGCGGCGACAGGTGCGGTGGTGGACGGGCGTGGCGGTTCTCACGGCGAGGATTGGCGCGACGCGTTCAATGGTCTGCTGGGCCGACGCGAGGGCCCGTCGACAGATGAGATCAATTCCTTCCTTGCCCGGCTCGCTCTCTGTGGCGGCCTGAAGGATCTCCCGGGTCCGGAGCTCATCGATCGGCTTGATGCGCTCGAGAGATTGAAGGCGGCCGCCTCGGGGGAGCAGGCGCGAGTCCAAGTCGCGTTCGCCGAGCTGTGCGAGGCGGGCATCGATCCGCGCGCCGCTGCCCTCGAGAGTGCGACGGGCCGAAGCGCCGCGAGGACTCGCGAACGATCGGCCGCGGCTCAGATAGCACTCGCGCGGAAGGTGTCGCCGTCCCGTGGGGCAAGGCTTCTGGCGATGTCGAAGCGGCTCGTCGGCGAGATGCCCCACACCTTTCAGGCCTTGGCAGCAGGTCGCCTCACCGAGGAGCGGGCGCTTTTCGTCGCCGAGGGGGTCGAAGTCCTCTCGGCTGGCGCGCGCTCTGCCGTGGACGAGGATCTGGCCGGCGATCCGCGGCGATTCGAAGGCTTGGGGGATCGCGGAGTCCAGAATGCTGTACGCGCCGCGGTGGATGCCATTGACGACGGCGCGGGCCTCGCCCGTGTGCGCAAGGCCGAGCAGGAGCGAAGGGTCACGGTCAGACGCCTTCCAGATGCTATGGCCCAGCTCACGGCGATCCTCCCGGTTGCGCAGGCCATCGCGGTCGGAGGGGCCCTCAGGGCGGAAGGTGGGGCCGCGCGGGCGGCGGGGGATGGGCGGACCATGGGGCAGATCGCAGCCGATACCCTGGTCGAGCGTGTGACTGGCCAGTCCCACGCCGATGCTGTGCCGCTTCGTGTCGGCCTCGTCATGACGAGTTCTTCTCTGTTCGAGGGTGGCCGAGAGCCGGCGTTGCTCCAGGGCTATGGGACAGTTGCGGCCGGCCAGGCTCGCGCGATGGTCGCGGCGTCGTCGGGTGGTGGGAGCACTTCGCCGTCGATCGGCGCTGTTGCATCGGCCGCTCGTCCTTCGGTGAGCGCCGTGCCCAGAGCTGTCGAGTCGGGTGCTCGTCCTTCGGTGAGCGCCGTGCCCAGCGCCGCTTCCCTCGCCGGGGTCTGGCTTCGTCGGCTCTATCTTGATCCGTCAACCGGTGAGCTCGCCGCCATGGACTCCAAGTCCCGCCGCTTCCCCCGTGCACTTGCGCAGTTCATCGAGACCAGGGACCAAGTCTGCCGTCGTCCCTACTGTGAGGCTCCAATCCGGCACATCGACCACGTGGTGCCCGTCGCGTCAGGCGGGGAGACGAGCGTCGAGAACGGCCAAGGGCTGTGCGAGGCCTGCAATCACGCGAAAGAATCCCTCGGCTGGGAGCACGCGGTGGTGGGGAGTGAAGAACCGGACGGAACCCGGGGTGACATCCTGACGGTCACGCCTACCGGTCATGAATACTTCTCGCCGCCGCCGACCTTGCCGGGTGCGCTCCCACGGACCCTGCCGCGGGAAGGGAGGCTGCCCCTGGAAGGGAGGCCGCCCCGGGAGTGGCGGGTCAGCTGACCCTTTGCTTCACCTCGTGTCGAGGTCTTCGAACACGAGGAACGTCTGCGTGTCCAGGACGCCCGGCATGTTCTGGAGTTGGTCGAAGACGACGCGGCGGAGGTCCGTGTTGTCGACGGCGCGCACGAGGAGGATGACGTCGAAGTCGCCGCCTACGAGGGCGATGTGGTGGATCTCTGGGATCGCCTTGAGCTGCTCGCGAAGCTCGCGCCATGAGTGCTGTCGGACTTTGAGGGTCACGTAGGCGCTCGACCGCAGCCCCGCCTTGAGCGGGTCCACGAGTGCCGTGTACTTCGTGATGATTCCTTGCTCTTGGAGCTTTGCGATTCGGTTGTAGGCGTGGGCCCGCGAGATGTGGACGTTCTCGGCGATGGTGGTGACCGAACGTCGGGCGTCCTCGGTGAGTTGGGCGAGGATCGCACGATCCACATCGTCCACGTGACCTCCTGTGATCTGGATCATTCTCCCGGTTTCGTCTACAGATTAGCCGATTCTGGCTCCAACTTTCCAAGATTTCGCACACTCGTGGATACGAAAAGCCGTTCGGCGGATACTTGTGGCAACAAAGCTTGGCTCAGAACAGGACGTCTGGCTCAGGACAGGACATGCTGCGAGGAGGCATCATGACGATTCCCGCGGAGGCCCAAGAGGCCGTCAAGCGCTTCGGGATCAGCATCGAGGACTATATGCTCCCGGTGCACGGTCAGATCCAGATTCTCTCGGAGGACGGGACGATGCGCCCCGAGGACGAGCGTGGCTCGAGTCCCGGCCACCAATACCCGGTCCCGAGCGATACCGAGCTGCTCGAGGCGTATCGTCGCCTCGTCGTCGGACGCAGGGTCAACGACCAGAACTCGGCGCTCGTGCGCCAGGGCCGGCTGGCCGTGTACCCGTCGAGCCATGGGCAGGAGGCCTGCCAGGTCGCGGCGGCTCTGTGCCTCCGCGATGGCGATTGGATGTTCCCGACGTACCGGGATGCGGTCGCGGTCATGACCCGGGGTGTCGACCCCGTAGAAGCCATGACCCTCTTCCGCGGAGACTGGCACGGCGGCTATGACCCGCACGAGCGGAACGTCGGCATCCAGAGCACTCCCCTTACGACTCAGCTCCTCCACGCAGTCGGCGTGGCCCACGCGGCCAAGCTCCGTGGAGAGGAGACCGTGGTCCTCGCGATGTGCGGCGACGGGGCGACGAGCGAAGGGGACTTCCACGAGGCCCTCAACTTTGCGGCCGTGTTCCGTCTCCCAGTCGTCTTCTTCGTGCAGAACAACCAATACGCGATCTCGGTGCCGCTCGCTCACCAGACCGTTGCGCCGTCACTCGCCCACAAGGCCGTGGGGTACGGGATGGCCGGGGAGAGGGTCGACGGAAACGACGTCGTCGCTCTGCTCGCGGTCCTCGACCGCGCTGTGACCCTCGCCCGTGCGGGCTCGGGCCCACTTCTCGTCGAAGCCAACACCTATCGCATGCAGGCCCACACCAATGCCGACGACGCGACGCGCTATCGCAACGAAGCCGAGGTTCAGGCGTGGGCTGCCAAGGACCCCCTCAACCGCATGCGGCATTACCTCCGCTCGACGGGTCTGCTGACCGACGACGTCGAGTCCGCCTTTGCCGGCGACGCTGAAGATGTCGCCCAGCAGCTCCGCGAGGGTCTCAGCGCGGACCCCGAGCTCGACCCCCAAGAGCTGTTCCGCCACGTCTTCACGGAACCCACACCCCAGCTGCGCGAGCAGGCCGCCTTCCTGGCCGACGAACTCACGCGCGACGAGCAGTCAGGAAAGGAACTCCGATGAGCACGGTCGCCGAGGCCGCCGCAGCGCGCGCGGCCGCAGACGCCGAGAGGAAAGACGGCCCCGAGCCTGTGACCTTCGCGAAGGCGCTCACCACGGCGATGGCGGACGCCATGCGCGAGGACGACGCCGTCGTCGTCTTCGGCGAGGACGTCGCCAAGCTGGGTGGTGTCTTCCGGATCACCGACGGTCTCATGTCCGAATTCGGAGAGAAGCGGTGCTTTGACACGCCCCTCGCAGAATCGGGGATTGTCGGCATGGCTCTGGGCATGGCGATGAACGGCATGCGGCCCATCGTCGAGATGCAGTTCGATGCTTTCGCGTACCCGGCTTTCGAGCAGATCGCGAGCCACGTCGCGAAGATGCACAACCGGACGCGGGGCCGCGTGCGCCTGCCCATGGTGATCCGGGTGCCGTACGCGGGGGGCATCGGCGGAGTCGAGCACCACTGCGACTCCTCCGAGGCCTATTACGCCCACACACCGGGCCTCAAGGTCTTCACGCCGGCGACGGTCGCGGACGCCTACCGTCTGCTGCGCGAGGCTATCGCGAGCGACGATCCGGTCGTGTTCATGGAACCCAAGAAGCTCTACTGGTCGAAGGAGGCCGTCGACCTCGCGGCCCTGCGAGCGGAGTTCGACGGCGGAGCGACACAGCGCGCCGAGGGGCGGGCCGTCGTCGCCCGCGCCGGCACGGACGCGACCCTCATCGCGTACGGCCCCGCGCTTCCCCCCGCGCTCGCGGCGGCCGAGGCCGCGGCCGTCGAGGGCCGCTCGGTCGAGGTCCTCGACCTGCGCACCATCGTCCCGTTCGACGATGAGACGATCGCGGCATCTGTCCGCAAGACCGGGCGCGTGGTCGTTGTGGCCGAGGCGCAGAGCTTCGCCTCGGTCGCATCCGAGATCGTCGCGCGCGTCCAGGAGCGCTGCTTTCACTCGCTCGCCGCGCCGGTCCGCCGGGTGGCCGGCTTCGACATCCCGTTCCCGCCGCCGAAGCTCGAGCATTGGTACCTGCCGAGCGTCGACCGCATCCTCGACGCCCTCGACGATCTCCAGTGGGAGGACTGATGACCGTGACCCGTGAATTCCTGCTTCCCGACCTGGGGGAAGGGCTGACCGAGGCCGAGCTCGTCCGCTGGCTCGTGGCAGTAGGAGACTCGGTCGCCGTCGACCAGCCCGTCGTCGAGGTCGAGACGGCGAAGGCCGTGGTCGAGGTGCCCTCGCCCTACGCCGGCGTCGTCGCCGTCCTGCATGGGGAGCCGGGGGAGACCGTCGACGTCGGGCGACCCCTGATCAGCATCGATGAGGCTGATGCACGGGCGGCCACTGCTCAGGCTGATGCACGGGCGGCCACTGCCCGGGCAGCTGAGGCGTACCGCACGGAAGAACGGGCGGGGGCTTCTGGGGCGGGGTCCGGGAACGTCCTCATCGGCTACGGAACGTCGGAGGCGGCGGCGAGCGGGAGGAAGCGGCGCCGAAAGGGTGCTCCAGCCCCGATCCTGACCGCCCTGAACGGCACCCCGACGCATGCGCCGAAGGAAGCTATCCGGGTCGGGTCGCCGCTCGTGCGGCGGTTGGCCCGGGACCTCGGCGTCGACCTCCACTCGGTCAAGGGCTCGGGCCAGGACGGGCTCATACTGCGTCGTGACGTGGACCTGGCCGCCCAGTCGCGGCACCCGGCCGCGCCGGCAACCGTGCCGGACCTGCAACCGGCCGCCACGGACTCGGTCACGGGACTCGGGATCGCGTCGCGCACCCCTGTCCGCGGCGTGCGGAAGGCGGTTGCGCAGGCGATGTCGCGCAGCCGCACCGAGATTCCCGAGGCGACCGTGTGGGTCGACGTCGATGCCACCGAGCTCGTGGCCCTTCGCGAAGGACTCAAGCGCCGAGAGCCCGAGCGCGCGCCCAGTCTCCTCGCGTTCATCGCCCGTTTCGCCCTCGCCGGACTCGAGAGGCACCCCGAGCTCAATACCCGGGTCGAGACGAAGGAGGACGGGAGCCAGGAGATCGTCGCGTTCGACGGCGTGAACCTCGGATTCGCCGCCCAGACCGAGCGCGGACTCGTGGTGCCGAGCATCCGCGGGGCGCATCGCATGAGCGCCCGGAACCTCGACGCCGAGCTCCGCCGGCTCACGGCCCTCGCCCGCGACGGGAAGGCCGCCCCGGCTGACCTCACGGGAAGTACCTTCACACTCAACAACTACGGCGTCTTCGGTGTCGACGGGAGCGCCGCCATCATCAACTATCCCGAGGCCGCGATCCTCGGGGTGGGACGGATTCTCGACCGTCCTTGGGCCGTGGAAGGCCGCCTTGAAGTGCGGAAAGTCGTGCAGTTGACGCTCGTCTTCGACCACCGGGTCTGCGATGGCGGAACGGCCGGAGGCTTCCTGCGGTTCGTCGCTGACGCCGTCGAACATCCGGGCGGCATTCTCGCCGACCTCTGAGCGCCCATGGCAGAATCGGACGCACGACCTGACAGACCAGCGTAGAAGTAAGGACGTACGGCGTATGGATGAAAGGCCTCCAGTGTCTTCATGGCGCGACCTCGGCGGCGAGACGTACTCGCTGAGCCTCGAGCCGCTTCGACTCAACATCGGCCTCGTCATCGGGACCGAGCGGGCCCTCGTGGTGGACACGGGGGAGGGGCCGCGGCAAGCACGGCTGATTTTCGAGGCGGTGCGCGAGAAGACCGGGCTGCCGCTCGTCGTCGTCAATACGCATGCCCACTACGACCACTACTTCGGCAACGCCGTGTTCGCGGCCGCGGGGGTCACGGAGTTCTGGGCGCACGAGAACGCGGCGCTCACTATGGCGACCCGCGGCGAGGAGGCCCGGGCCGAAATCGCGAGGGCCGAAGTAGCTGGCCGAGAGCCGGAGATGGCGGAGGGGAACGCCGATCACACGGAAATCGTCGTGCCCCAGGCGATCGTGCACGATCAGCCCGTGCTCGTGGACCTCGGCGGCCAGTCGGTCACGCTCTTCTACCTCGGGCGCGGCCACACCGATGGCGACCTTCTCGTTGGGACCTCCACGACGCTCTTCACCGGGGACCTCGTCGAAGAGGGCTCCTATCCCGAGTTCGGCGACGCCTACCCCGAGGAGTGGGCTGACGTGCTGCGGCACATCTCGGCGCTGCGCCACCGCTACGAGCACCTCGTTCCGGGCCACGGGGGGCTCTGCACGGACGTTGCCGTGCGCACGATGGCCGAGACGATGGCCACCGCCGTTCGCTCGGCGCGGCAGGCCACACGCGAATCGCCCAACGACGCGACCAAGGCCATCCCGATCCTCCCGTACGGCCCCGAGCAGTCCAGACTGTTCATCAGCCGCCTCAGGGCGGCCAGCAGCCTGCACTAGAGTGGCCTGCGGGGCAGGTACGAAAGGGGCGGGATGGTCGACGACGGAACACAGCAGCGCACAGGCGACGGCGGTGCTTCCGCCACCTCAGCGCCGCCCGTGCCCCTGACGCGACGAGAGCTGCGCCGCCTGCGCGAAGCCGAGGAGGCCGCGCGGACGGAGCAGGCTCCTCCGGAACCGCTGCTTGCCCGGACAGGAGCGCCCGTGGCCGAGTCTGCGCCGTTCGAGCCTGCGCCGTTCGAGCCTGTGCCGTTCGAGCCTGCGCCGCTCGAGCCTGTGCCGTTTGAGCCTGTGCCGTTCGAGCCTGCGCCGGTGGAGCGAGGGCAGGTTGAGCCTGAGCCTGAGCCTGAGCCTGCGCCCGTCGAGCCCGGGCCGGCTGAGCCTGCGCCCGTCGGGCCTGCGCCCCTTGAGCCCGCGCAGGCTGAGTCTGACTCCCTGCCCACGGCCTCCTCCCTGGCCCCGACCGAGCAGCCAGCAGGGTTCATCAAGCCCTCCCAGGCTGCCCCGCCGCGCGGGGGCTTCCGTGGTTGGCTATACCGGCTCACCGGCGGCACGCTCAACCTCGGTCCGTCGCCCGCCGAGCGCGAGGATGCACAGCTCAACCGCCGCATCCGCCGTCGCCTTGACGGCAGTCGCAACACCGCGCTGCTCTCGATGAAAGGCGGCGTCGGCAAGACCTCGACGACGGTCGGCGTCGGCCTCACGCTGGCGAGCATCCGCTCGGGCAGCGTGTGCGCGATCGACGCGAATCCAGACGCCGGCGACCTCATAGAGCGTGCCCTCGGCGAGGGTGCCTACGAGTCGGAGCGCCAGCTCACGATCACGAGGCTCCTCCGCGAGCTCGGCGACAACGATTCACGCGTCGCGCTCGACGCCTATCTGCACGAGGTGCGGAGCCTGCGCCTGCTGGCAGGCGAGCAGGACCCCGACCTCTCCGACTCCCTCCGGGCCGAGGACTACGAACGGGTCTACTCGCTTGTGTCGCGCCACTACGGCGTGACGCTCACGGATTGCGGCACAGGCGTGAGCCGGCCTGCCATGCGCGGGATCCTCGAACACGCAGACAACATCGTCGTTGCCGCCGGCTTCGCAGTGAGCGGGGCCAAGCGGGCGCGGGACACCCTCCTCTGGCTCTCCGCCCATGGCTTCGACCATCTGGCGAAGGAGGCGATCGTCGTCGTGACCGACAAGGACGATGTCTCGGCCCGCGTCGACAAGGCTGCCATCGAGGCCGCGCTGGCCGGGATGTGCCGCATGCTCATCAGCGTCCCCCACGACAAGGCCGTGGCCGACGGCGACCTCGTGTCCCTCGAGGCCGTTCGCCCCGAGACGCGGCGGGCCTACAAGGAGATCGCCGCCGCAATCGTCGACGGCTACCGCTGACGCCCCACCCGGCTCGAAAAGGGTCGTCCGCTCAGACACGGAACAGCACGGCTGCCCCCAATAGCAGCCGTGTTGCTCCGGTGGTGATCCGATCGATGATCCGATCAAGGTTTTATCCAATGACTGGATATGAGAAGGCTAGCGGCCCAATCGGCCATGTGCAACGGGTGTTTGAGAACTGCGCCTGATTGTTTTAGGACTGGGCCTGATTGTTTTAGGACTGCGTCCGATTGTCTCAGGACTGGGGCCGATTGCGTGGCACCGCTACCGCGAACAGCCACGTTGCCGCAATGCCGAGGAGGTACCCGCTGATCACGATGAGCGAGAGTCCCGCCCAGAAGTAGTGCGTTGTACTGACGACGCCGGAGCCCGGAGCGATGCGGACAAGCATCACGACACCGAGTGCCGTCGCGGCGAGCCCCATCAGCAGGGGCACCGTGAGCCATACCCGCGACGATGCCCACGTGCTGCCGAATCCGTCCCAGGTGTTCCACCGTCCACCGGTCCTCAGCACGAGCCAGCCCGCCGGGGCCATGCACGCCCCGACGACGAGGAACGCAGCGACGACGTCCGCTGGACGATGCCACTGGTTGACGAGGGTTGCGCCCCCCGCTGCGACGGCGAACGTCGTGCCGGCGAAGGCGACGAAGGGTCGCTTGGCAGGTGAGCATACGAGGAAGACGGCAGCCGCGGCGGAGGCCGCCGCCGTCGTGTGGCCAGAGGGAAGCGAATTCTCCATGATCGTCTGGATGCCACGGAACGGGCGCGTGAAGACGTACGCCTTGAGCACGTGAGTCAGGACGTTCGCGGCTCCCGCCCCGGCCAACGCGATGAGCGCGCCCTGCCACCGCCGCTTGACGATCGCCGCGTAGAGCAGGCCGCCCAACCCGACGACGACGGCGAGGGTCGGCAGGGCGTCGAGAAAGCCGAGGGCCGCCTTGGTCGCCTTGCCGTACACGGCGACGGCTTCGTCGAGGGCGGATTCGTCGATGTACTGGCCCGTAGTCGTCCGCACGAAGAACCAGTAGGTTCCCACGACGCCCATCACCGAGGCAATGGTCGCCACGAGGAAGAGCCCCGGGCCTGCGACGACCTCGCGGCATGGAGCCGTGAGCCGTGCGGAAGCGGGCGTGCCGGCGTTCTCGCGGGTGGAAACCATGCCACCTAGCCTCGCACACGCCCCTGTGGACGGCCTGATGCCCGCTCGGCCCCGAGCTCTCAGGCAGCTCGGATAGGGTCGAGTGGTGGTTCAGGAATGGTGGACGGACTTCGTCGACGGCTTCACGCGCACCGCGCCGCTCACGGTGCCCGGCTACGAGCTCGTGTGGCTGCTCGTCGGGGCGGCCGCGCTGTGCGTCGTGCCCGTGCTCTGGAGGTTCTTCGGTCGCTTCGTGACGATCGTGCACGAGCTCGGACACGCCTTTGCCGGTCTCGCCACGGGCATGCGCGTCACCGGGATCACCCTCCGCATGGACCAGGGCGGGACGACGCAGGGAATGGGGCGGGGCCGGGCCGTGTGGTTCGGATTCTGGGGCTACCCCGCACCCGCAGTCGTCGGCGCCGCCCTGGTGTGGGCCTCGTCGCAGGGCTGGGGGAGGGCGGCGCTCTCGGCCGCCCTCGTCGTGCTCGTGCTCACGTTCCTCTTCATCCGCAACGTGCAGGGCGCGCTCATCCTGCTCGGGGCCATCGTCGTCGTCGGGGCGCTCGTCGTCGCCGTCCCGCCGGACCTCCAGGGCCAGCTCGCGCTCGGGGCCGGCGTCGCCCTCGTGCTGGGGGCCGTGCGCGACTGGTGGAACCTCGTCTCGGTCCACACGAGCCGGCGCCGCGAGCTCGCAAGCTCGGACGCGTTCATCCTCTCGCGGAAGACGGGGGTTCCCGCCGCGGTCTGGCTGCTCTCCTTCGCCGTCGTCATCGGCTTGAGCGGCGCGGCGGCCTGGCTTGTGCTGAGGGTGGCGGCATGACGGCCGCCCGCTCTCCGCTGCCGCCGCTCGGCGAGCTCGAGGCGACCGCCGCCGTCGTCCGTCTTCCGCTGACCGTCAAGTTCCGCGGCGTCCTCGAGCGGGAGGCCCTCCTGCTCCGCGGCCCCGCAGGCTGGGGGGAGTTCTCCCCGTTCCTCGAGTACGACGACGTCGAATCCTCCCGCTGGCTCGCCTCGGCCATCGAGGCGGCCTGGGAAGGCTTCCCCGAGCCTCTCCGGGACACCGTGCCGGTCAACGCGACGGTGCCCGCTGTCGGTGCCGAACGCGTTCCCGAGATCCTCGCCAAGTACGGCGCGGTGCAGGCGGTCAAGGTCAAGGTCGCCGAACGCGGGCAGTCCCTCGAGGACGACGTCGCCCGCGTCGCAGCGGTCCGGGAGGCACTGCCCGATGCCGCCGTGCGGGTTGACGCGAACGCCGCCTGGACCGTCGACGAGGCCGTCGAGGCGCTCACGGCCCTCGCCCCGTTCGGGCTCGAATACGCCGAGCAGCCGGCAGCCGGGATCGAGGGACTCGCCGCAGTCCGGTCCCGCCTCGCCGCGTCCGGCCTCCGGCTCCCGATCGCGGCCGACGAAAGCGTCCGCAAAGTGGAGGACCCGCTCCGCGTGGCCCGTGCCGGTGCCGCGGACCTCATCATCGTGAAGGTCGCCCCGCTCGGTGGCGTGCGCCGGGCGCTTGAGATCGTGCGCGAGGCCGGTCTGCCCGCCGTCGTGAGCTCGGCGCTCGACACATCGGTGGGCCTCGCCGCGGGCGTCGCGCTGGCCGCGGCGCTCCCCGGGCTCCCGCACGCGTGCGGCCTCGGCACAGGGGCGCTGTTCGCGCATGACGTCGTGCGCTCGCCCTTGGTGCCCCGCGACGGCGTCCTGCCAGTCCGCGCGGTGTTCACCGGCGCAGCGACACCTGACCCTGAGCTGCTCAGGGAGCACGCCGCGGCAGCCGACCGCCGCGCGTGGTGGCTCGACCGCCTGCGCCGCTGCTACGCGGTGCTGGCCGGAAGCTGAGCCCGCTGGCAGATGAGGTGCGCCACGAGGGCGGTCCAGCCCGTCTGATGCGACGCCCCGATCCCTGCGCCCGTGTCTCCGTGGAAGTACTCGCTGAACGTGGGGTGCGCGTCCCAGAGGGGGCCCGACGGGTGATGCCTGGGGGTGCTGGGGCGGCGCCCGCTTCCGTCTGGCCGGAAGAGCCGCACAAGCCGTTCCTCGAGCTCGTGGGCGACCTCTGAGAGGGGGAGCTTCGCGCCCGAGCCGCTCGGAAACTCGACCGCGAGCTCGGCTCCGGCGCCCTCAGCGTAGACCGCGAGGGCATCGGCCACGAGGACGTTGACCGGGAACCACACCGGTCCGCGCCAATTGGAATTGCCGCCGAACAGGCCGGAATCGGACTCGCCAGGGAGATACGTGATGCTCATGGGCTGCCCGGCGACGTCGACGGTGAAGGGCTCGCGATAGGCCGCCGACAGCGAGCGAAGGCCGTACGGCGAGAGGAACTCGCCCTCGTCGAGGAGCCGGGCTAGCACCCGTTCGAGCCGGTCGTCGTGCAGGACGGCGAGCGTGAGATGCGTCGGATCCGCGCCCTCCGGGGCGTCGCCGTTGCTCGCCTTCACAAGGGCCCCCGTCTGGTCCGGGCGGTGGCGCTGGAGCCAATGCAGGTTCT
This sequence comes from Sinomonas sp., assembly GCF_036848755.1. Classification (NCBI taxonomy): domain Bacteria; kingdom Bacillati; phylum Actinomycetota; class Actinomycetes; order Micrococcales; family Micrococcaceae; genus Sinomonas; species Sinomonas sp. The sequence goes on from NZ_DAIUJO010000003.1 coordinate 40,943, forward strand.
GGGCGAAGTCCGGGAGCAGCTTGACCGCCCACTCGGGCGTCACCGCAACCGCGAGGAGCGGAAGGAGTCCGACCATGCTGCGGATCGGCAGCCGCTCCTGACGGCCGTCCTCGCCCAACAGGACGTCGTAGAAGAAGCCGTCCTGTTCGTCCCACAGGGAGACCCCGCCGCTTCCGAACGTGTCCATTGCCTGGGCGATGGCGAGGAAATGCTCAAGGAATTTGGTGGCGAGGTCGTCCCAGACGCGGTCATCGCGCGCCAGTTCGAGGGCGATGCGCATCATGGTGAGGCAGTAGAACCCCATCCAGCTTGTCGCGTCCGACTGCTCCAGACGGTGACCGGGCGGCAGGCCCTTCGACCGGTCGAAGGCCCCGATGTTGTCCATGCCGAGGAACCCGCCCTCGAAGAGATTCGAGCCGTCGGCGTCCTTCCGGTTGACCCACCACGAGAAATTCAGGAGCAGCTTTGCGAACACCCGCGTGAGGAAGTGCTTGTCCCGCGAGCCGTCGATGCAGTAGACCTGCCAGGCGGCCCATGCGTGGACGGGAGGGTTGACGTCGCCGAAGGCCCACTCGTACGCCGGGAGCTGCCCGTCGGGGTGCATCGCCCATTCGCGGCACAGCAGGACGAGCTGGTTCTTGGCGAAGTCCGGGTCAACATGGGCGAGCGCCACGCAGTGGAATGCGAGGTCCCACGAAGCGAACCACGGATATTCCCACTCGTCCGGCATCGAGATGACGTCCGCGAGCGCAAGCTGCCGCCAGCCGCTGTTGCGCCCCCACCCTGACTGCCGGTCCGATGGAGGTGCAGGGAACGCCGGGTCGCCCTCAAGCCACTCGCGGACCGAGTAGCGGTAGTGCTGTTTGCCCCACAGGAGTCCAGCGAAGGCGCGACGGGCCACGAGCGCGTCCTCCGACGACGAGGATCCGCGACCCTCGCCGATGACCGACGCGTAGAACTCGTCCGCCTCGCGCTCGCGGTCCTCGAGCACGTCGTCGAAGCCGACGCCGAAGGGTTCGAGGGGAAGGCCCTCGCCGGTGAGGCGCAGCCGCACCGTGACGCTCGCTCCCGGGGCCACGGCCGGAAAATGCCAGCGGATGCCCGTCTTCGTGCCCTCCTCGGCAGGGTTGAGCAGCGATCGGTCGCCGCGGACTATCGCGGCGTCGATGGCGTTCTTCGGGTGGGGCGAAGGGTTGGACGGCGCCGCGAAGAGGTCGACGTCGTTGCTTTCGTTGTCGCAGAACAGCACCTCGGGAGCTGAGACGCCGGGAGTGCTGTCGGCCGCCTCGGCGGCGAGCACATACCTTCCCAGGAATCCATGCGTCGCCTCGACGGCCACCACGCCGCCGGGGGAGAGCTCGGGCGCGCGCAGGCGGCGGATCTGGGGGCGCCGGCTGTCCCGCCCCCAGGCCCACGTGTTCCGGAACCAGAGCTGCGCAACGAGGTCGAGCGGCGCGGCATCCGGGCCGTGGTTGGTGGCCGTGACGGTGATGCACATATCGTCCGGCGAGGCCTTCGCATGCACCGTCTCGATGTCGAAGAACCGGTTCTCGGCGAGGATGCCGGTATCCGCGAGCTCGTATTCCGGCTCCGCCCGGGAGCGCGAGGCGTTGACGCGCACGAGCTCGTCGTAGGGGTACGCGGCCTGCGGGTAGCGGTAGAGCGTCTTCGCCCAGGAATGCGTCGGTGTCGCGTCGAGGTGCCACCAGTGCTCCTTGACGTCCTCTCCGTGGTTGCCCTGGCCGTTCGTGAGCCCGAAGTAGCGCTCTTTGAGACGGTCGTCCTGCCCGTTCCACAGCGCGATGCCGAGGTTGAGGAACCCGAAGCGGTCGCAGAGCCCGGCGATGCCGTCCTCGCCCCAGCGGTAGGCGCGCCGGTGGGCGTGGTCGAACGGGAAGAAGTCCCACGCGTCGCCATCGGCGGAGTAGTCCTCGCGGACCGTCCCCCACTGGCGGCCAGCGAGGTAGGGCCCCCACAGTCGCCAAGGATCGGAATCCTCGGGCGACTCGGAAAGGCGGCGGTGTTCGGCGGTGTCCGGCATGGCGTCAGTCTGCCACGGGCGTCTGACAGTCTTCGGGTGCCGACCCGAAGCACCGCAGCAAGCCTACGATGGACATGTGACTTCTCTCGGCTCTCTCGAGGCCGCCCGCGAAGTGGTCTCCGGACTGCTCGCGGGCGGCGTCCGTCGCGTGGTCGTGTGCCCTGGGTCCCGCAGCGCCCCCCTCGCCTACGCGCTCGCCGAGGCCGAGGGCCGGGGACTGCTCGAGCTTGTCATCCGCATCGACGAGCGGGCGGGCGGCTTCACTGCGCTCGGTGCCGCACTCTCGTCGGGGCGTCCGACGGCGGTTCTCACCACGAGCGGGACGGCCGTGGGGAACCTGTTGCCCGCGGTGATGGAGGCGAACCACGCGGAGGTCCCGCTCGTCGTGCTCTCGGCCGACCGCCCGGCCGAACTCCATGGCACGGGGGCGAACCAGACGACCGAGCAGCTCGACCTCTTCGGCGAGCACGTGCGCTTCGCGACGTCCATCGCGGCGGGGGAGTCGCCGTCGTCGGCCGTGCGTACCGCGCTCAGTGCCGCGTCGGGGCTGCTGCCGGGGGTCCCCTCGGGCCCCGTCCAGGTCAATGTGTGCTTCCGGGAGCCGCTCGTCCCCGCCGGGGAGTGGGAGCCGGCGACGGCGGGCTGGCAGCAGCCGCCGACCGAGGGCTTCGCGTACCGGCGCCCTGCCGTCGCCGCGCTCGGGGGGCTCCCGCCCCGCCGGACGGTGGTCCTCGCCGGGCACGCGGCCGGGCCGCTCGCCGAGGCGTTCGCGGCCGCCCACGGGCTCCCGCTGCTCGCTGAGCCGTCGTCGAACGCCAGGTTCGGCTCGCACGCCGTCGGGCCCTACCGTGTGCTGCTGGATGGGCACCCCGGCGACGGGATAGAGCGCGTCGTGCTGTTCGGCCGGCCCACGCTCAGCCGCCCCGTGACGGCGTTGCTGGCCCGGGAGGGCGTCGAGACGGCGCTGTACCACCCTCGGCCGGCGGCGTGGTTCGAGGAGGGACGGCGGCGCGAGCGGCTCGTCGAGGACCTCGACGAACTCTCCCACTTCGCCGGTCGCGGCGCGGAAGGCTGGCTGGACACGTGGCTGCTCGCGGGCGCGAGCGCCCAGGAGGCCATCGACCGGCTCCTCGCGGGCTCGCCGCTCTCCGGTCCGAAGCTTGCGCAGCTCGTGTGGCAGCACGCCCGCGGCCAGCTCATGCTCGGCTCCTCGAACGGCATCCGGGACGTGGATCTCGCGGCGCCCCCGCCCGCCGAGCCCGGCGCCCGAGTGTTCGCCAACCGCGGGCTCTCAGGGATCGACGGAACCATCTCGAGCGCGACCGGGCTGTGGCTCGGAAACCGACTCGAGACCACGCTCTTCCTCGGGGATCTCACGTTCCTCCACGACGCCGGGGGCCTGCTGCTCGGCGTGGGCGAGGCTGAGCCCTCGCTTCGGATCGTCGTGCTCAACGATGCCGGCGGGGCAATCTTCGGGCTCCTCGAGCACGGGCGCGTGGGCGGCGACGAGGCACGCCCCGGCGCCGCCGCCGCCGTCGAACGCCTCTTCGGCACGCCGCACAAGGCGGACCTGCGAGCGCTCGCGGCGGCCTATGGCATCCGGCACACGGCGGTGCGGACGACGGCGGAGGCCGCTTCCGCGCTTGCCGCGCCGCGCACGGGCGGCCGGGAGATCATCGAGGCACGGGTGGACCGTTCCGGACTGCGGGGGCTGCACGAACGGCTGCGTTCGGCGGTCACCGAATCCGTCTCCCCCCAGCACCGTTACGGGTACAGATAATCGCTGTGTGAAGCGTTGCGGGTACGGATACCCGGCTCCTGAAGCGTTGCGGGTACGAATACCCGCGGGGTAGTGCGGGCTCCCTCACAGGAAGACGCCTTGTCGCGGGGAAGGCGCGCTGAGAGCGTCTTCCCCGCGAAAAGGCGTCGTGGGAATGCGTCGGGCGGTCAGAGGACCTTGCTGAGGAAGCTCCTCGTTCGCTCCTGCCGCGGGTTGGCGATGACGTCGCGGGGGTTGCCCGATTCGACGACGACGCCGCCGTCCATGAAGGTCAGGGTGTCCCCGACCTCGCGGGCGAAGCCGATCTCATGGGTGACGACGACCATGGTCATGCCGGACTTGGCGAGGTCCTTCATGACGTTGAGGACATCTCCGACGAGCTCGGGGTCGAGGGCGGAGGTGGGCTCGTCGAAGAGCATCAGCTCTGGATCCATGGCCAGAGCCCGGGCGATCGCGACGCGCTGCTGCTGGCCGCCGGAGAGCTGGGCCGGGTAGTGCTTGGCCCGGTCGGAGAGGCCGACGCGGTCGAGGAGCTCGAGGGCGCGCCTTCTGGCCACGGCCTTGTCCTGGCCCTTGACCTGGACGGGGGCCTCCATGATGTTCTCGAGGGCCGTCTTGTGGCCGAAGAGGTTGAAGCGCTGGAACACCATGCCGATGTTGCGGCGCTGGGCGGCGATCTCCTTCACGTGCAGCTCGTGGAGCTTGCCGCCCTTTTCGCGGTAGCCGATGAGCTCGTCCTTGACCCAGATCCGCCCCGCACTGATGGTCTCGAGGTGGTTGACGCAGCGCAGGAGGGTGGACTTGCCGGACCCGGACGGCCCGATGAGCACCGAGACCTCGCCCTGCTTGACGGTCATGTCGATCCCGCGCAGGACGTGGTGCTCCCCGAAGTACTTGTGGACGCTCTCGATCCGGACCAGATCCTTTGCGCCCTGCAGGGATGAGGGGGCGGAAAGAGGCTGGCTGTTCGGGCTCGTCTGGGCTGAGGCGCTCATCGTCCGCTCTCCTCGATCGTGGGGCCGGCCGCGGTCGGACCCCCGGGGATGGCGTCGCCCGGGACCGAATCCGTACGTGCGGCCGCGGCCTTGGCCGCAGCCGGGTTCACGGCGGCAGCGGCGACGAGGTTGTCCACGCCCCTGCCGTAGTACTTCTCGATGTAGTGCTGGCCGACCATGAGGATGCTCGTGACCAGCAGGTACCAGGCGGCCGCCACGATCAGCAGCGGGATTGGCTGGTAGGTGCGGTTCGCCAACGCGTTCGTGACAAAAGTCAGGTCATAGGTGAACGGGACCGCGAGGACGAGGGAGGTCGTCTTGAGCATGCCGATCGTCTCGTTGCCTGTCGGCGGCACGATGACCCGCATTGCCTGGGGCAGGATGATCCGCCACATGACCTTCGTCCCACGCATTCCGAGGGCCTCGGCGGCTTCCATCTGACCCCTGTCTACGGACTTCAGGCCCGCTCGGAAGATCTCGGCGAGGTATGCGGATTCGTTGAGGCCGAGGCCCAGGACGGCGGGGATGAAGCCCTTCGACGGGTCGCTGAGGATGTAGGTGGCCAGTGCAGGTCCGAACGGGATGCCGAGCGAGATCGTGGGGTACAGCACCGTGACCAGACCCCAGAAGATCAGCTGGGTGTAGACCGGAGTGCCGCGGAAGAACCAGACCCAGAACCATGACGACCAGCGCAGGATCGGGTTGTCCGACTGCCGCATGAACGCGAGGACAATTGCCAGGATGATGGCGAGGAGCATCGACAGGACGGTCAGGAGCAGGGTCCAGCCCACGCCCTGGACGACGTTGACGTCTCGGATGTAGGCAGCGACAGTACCCCACGCGAAGCGGGGGTTGGTGGCGAGGCTCTGGACGGCCAGCGCGGCGAGGATGAGGATGATGGCGGCTGCGATCCACCGGCCCGGGTGGCGCACCGGAACTGCCTTGATCAGTTCCGGTGCGCCACCCCGAGTGGCCTCGGCGGTGTCCGCCTGGCGAGCAGTCATGACGGTCACGAGGAGACGGACGGGTTGACCTCGGCCTTGGAGACGGCGCCGTCGGCGTTGTTCCACGTGTCGAGGATCTTCTTGTAGGTGCCATCGGAGATGAGCTTCGTCATCACCTTCTGGACGAGATCGGCGAGGGCCGTGTCGCTCTTGGCAACCGCGATGCCCTCCGGCGCCATCTCGGTCGTGTCGCCGACCTTCTCGAGCGCGCCGTTGGTCTGCTGGATCGCGTAGCTGATGACGGGCGAGTCTGCGGACATGGCGTCGAGCGCGCCGCTGACGAGCCGCGTGTTGAGGTCGGTCTGCGCGGCGAGGGAGACGATGTCGATCGCCTTCTTGCCCGACGAGGTGCACTTGTCGCTGAGCGCCTTGACCTCGTCAGCCTCGGTGGTACCAGTCTGGACGCCGACGGTCTTGCCGCAGACGTCGCTCGTCGAGAAGTTCTTCGGGTTGCCCTTCTGGACGGCCCATGCGACGCCCGCGTTGAAGTAGCTCACGAAGTTGACCGCCTTGAGGCGCTCGTTGGTGATCGTGAACGAGCTGATCCCGAGATCGTACTTCGGGCCGAGGGCGGGGAGGATGCCCGTGAAGTCGGCCGTCTGGACGTCCGCCTTGAGCCCGAGCGTCGCCGCGATCGCCTTCGCGAAGTCGACGTCGTAGCCCATCGGCGTGTGGTTGTCCGAGCCGCCGAGGAATTCGGCCGGCGCGTAGGTCGTGTCGGAACCGACGACGAGGGTGCCCTTGGACTTGATGGCAGCGGGCACCTGCGACGCCAGCGAATCGTCCTTCTGCACCGTGCTGGGATCGAAGCTGGCAGCGGCCGAACCCGAGCTGCTGGGCTGCGTGCCGCCGCCCGTCTCGGACGCGTTGGTGCAGGCGGTCAGTGCGAGCGCGCTGACCGCAAGGACCACGGCGCCCTTGGCGGCAAGCTTCGTGGAGAAAGTCATAAGTCGTCCCTTACTTGGAGGTACTGGCAAACAGGTGCTAGAGCGACATCCATCCTACCGGCTCCTGAGAGCATTGAGATGTTCGTCACATGCAACTTTCGTTTCCCCATTGGACAACGAAACGCGATCCAGCGCAAGCCCGATTCAGGGGGAAGATTCTGGAACCCCGGACGCAGGTGTCCGCCATCCCGGACGGACTCGGCCAGGCGGCGTCAGCGTTCGACGCCGAGTGCCTCGAGCATCGGGCGGAACTTCGCCCACGTCTCGGCGAGCTCAGCTTCCGGCAGCGAGCCCTCCACGATGCCGCAGCCCGCGTAGAGCCGGGCCGCCGTCGTGCCCTCTAAGACGCCTCCGCGCAGCGCGATGCCGAACTCGCCGTTGCCCGCGCCGTCGAGCCATCCGACCGGGCCCGCGTACGGCCCCCGGTCGAGCTCTTCGAGCTCCAGGATCAGGTCGCCTGCGACCTTGGTCGGCGTCCCGCAGACGGCAGCGGTCGGATGCAGGGCGTTGACGAGTGCGAGGGGCGTCGGGACGTGCCCCTCGATCTCGGCGAGCTCGGCCTTGACATCCGAGGCCAAGTGGAACACGTTGGGCAGCTCGAGGATGAACGGCTCGTCGTGGGCGTTGAGGGCCTCCGAGAACGGTTCGAGAGCGGTCGTGAGCGACTCGATGGCGATCTGGTGTTCGTGGCGCTGCTTGGGCGATCCCGCGAGGACCCGTTCCGCGTAGCCCGGCCCCGCGCCGTCGGCGTCGCGACGGTCGAGCGTCCCGGCGAGCACGCGCGCCTGCGCCGTGCGGCCCTCGACCTGGATCAGCATCTCGGGTGTCGCGCCGACGAGCCCGTCGACGCCGTATACCCAGCAGTCCCGGTAGGCCGACGCAAGCCGCCGGAGGACGCGCTCGCGGGGGATCCCGCCGTCGTCCTCTACCAGCACGTCCCGGGCGAGCACGAGCTTCTCGAGCTCGCCCGCGCGGATGTGCCGTACCCCGGACGCGACCGCGCCCATCCAGCGCTGCTCGCCGAGCCGTCCCGGCCGCACCCTGAGGTGGGCGCCGTTCGACGCCGCCGTCGCGGCGGTCGAGGTCCAACGTTCGACGCCGGCCCGCAGGTCCCGTTCGGACGGGCGCCTGCCGTCCGCGGTGAGCTGGGTGGCCCACGCGCGGCCCTCCCTGATCCCGACGACGATCTCGGGCACAACGAGCCGTGACGCGTACTCGGACGTCTGGGAGAACGCGAACGAGCCGAACGCGAGCGGGCCCGTCCCGGGATGCTGGAGCGCGTCGTCGACCTCGGCGTCGAGGGTGAGCTGCTTCCACCACGCCTCTGCCTCGATGAAGCGGTCGGCGCCCGTCGCGGTGAAGCGGACGGCTTCGCCGAACCCCAGGTGGCCCTCGCCGCGCCGGACCCAGCAGAGGGCCTCGGGCCGGTTGAGCGCGCTCGCGAGGTCGTCGAAGGGGAAGCCGCCACGTGCGTCGACCCCGCGCTGGTCGACAGCGCCCAGATCGATGGTGAGGGCGCGCAAAGGGGAGCTCATGATGCGTCAAGCGTACGCGCTGGCCTCCGGGCCGGCCGCGCCGGGCGCCGCTCGGGACCGGCCGGACGCCGGAAGAGCTCGGGCCGCGCGGCCTGGATCTGCTCGAGGTCGTCGAGGACGAAGCGCAGGTGGGCGCGCAGTTCGTCCCGCGCCCGCTCCAGGTTGCCCTCGGCGACGGCCTCGTGCACGCGTCGGTGGTCCGCGACGTACTCGCCGATGGACCGGTAGCCGCTCAGGCCGAGGTAGCGCGCGCGGTCGAGGTGGCCCTTCGCGCTCTGCACGGCTGTCCACGCCGACTCGTGGCCGGCGATCGCGAGGAGCGTCCGGTGGAACTGCTCGTCGAGGGGATAGAAGTCCTCCGGTCGCGTGCACGCGTCCTGCGCGGCGAGGATCTCCTCGACTTCCGCACCCTGCTCGGGCGTCCAGTGCTCGATGCACGCCTCGAGCGAGGCGACCTCGATGGCCTCGCGGACGAACTGGGCCTGACGGACCATGTCGGGGTCGATGAGCGAGACGTAGCTGCCGCGCTGGGGTCGGATGTCCACGAGCCCCTCTTGCGCAAGGAGCAGGAGTGCCTCGCGCACCGGGGTGCGGCTGAGGTCGAGCCGGAGGGCGAGGTCATTCTCGCTGAGCAGCGCGCCGGGCGGTTCGTCTCCGCGGACGATAAGTTCGCGGATGTGCTCGTACGCGAGCTCGCGGTTCGACGGCGGACGGGCGGCCGACGACGGCGGCGCGCCCGGGAGGGACGGGGCCATGCGTCCAACATTAGGCGGCGCGAGGCGCGGATGAGGCCCGGGCGCAGCCGACTTCAGGCGGGGCGGTCGACAAATCTGGTATGGCAGTGATTGAATGGGGGAAGCCGCCCCCATCCCCCAGGAGGAACCCCATGAGCTTGGCCGTCGTCGTCCATGCAGCCGGTGATCTGCGCCTCGACCCCGTCGAGCCCCGCGAGCCGGGACCCCTCGAGGCTCTGGTTGCCATCGAGTACGGCGGGATCTGCGGAAGCGACCTGCACTACGTCAAGCACGGCGCGGCGGGCCTGAGCATCCTCAAGGACCCGATGGTCCTCGGCCACGAGGTGGCGGGCCGCGTTGCCGCCCTCGGCTCCGAGGTGACCGGCTTCGAGGTAGGCCAGGCGGTGGCCGTCCACCCTGCCATCGTGTGCGGCGAGTGCGAGTTCTGCACCTCGGGGCGGCCGAACCTGTGCGGCAACGTGCACCACCTCGGCTCGGCCGCCTATTACCCCCACACGGAGGGCGCCTTCTCGGCGCTGACCGTGGTTCCCGCGAGCCAGCTTCGTGCCGTGCCCGATGGCGTGAGCACCCGCCTCGCTGCGGTCGCCGAACCGCTCGGCGTCGCCATCCACGCCGTGCGCCGCGCCGGCTCGATCGAAGGCAAGACCGTCCTCGTCAACGGCGCAGGGCCCATCGGCGCCCTCGTCGTCGCCGCCGCGCGCAAGGCGGGCGCCGCCCGCGTCGTCGCGAGCGACCTGGCTGCGGGCTCCCTCGCCATTGCGCGGCGCATGGGAGCGGACGACGTCGTCAACCTCGCCGAGGGCGGCACGCTGCCGGAGACCGATGTGGTGTTCGAGGCCTCGGGCGCGCCCGCCGCCGTCACGAGCGTCCTCCGAGCCGTGAAGCGTGGCGGGATCGTGGTGCAGGTCGGGAACCTTCCTGCGGGCCTCCTCGAGGTCTCGCTCGCCGAAGTCGTCTTCCGCGAGATCGACTACCGCGGGTCGTTCCGTTTCGTGGACGAGATCTCGACCGCACTCGAGTACCTCGCCGACGGCCTCGACCTCGAGCCCATGCTCACTCACGAATACCCGGTGGAGGAGGCCGTCGAGGCGTTCCGCGTCGCGGGGGATCGCGGCACGGGTTCCTCGAAGGTGCTCCTTCGCTTCTGAGAGGTGGGGGTCCTGAGCGGCCGCGTCCGGAGGGTCGGCGGAAGTTTGGCAGAATGGGCCGGGTGAGCACAGGCAAGAGGGCATCGCTTCAGAAGGTTCCCGGCGACGTTGCGAGCATGTTCGACGACGTGGCGCCTCGCTACGACGTCGTCAACGACCTGCTCTCGCTGGGCCAGACGCGCAGGTGGCGCAAGGTCGTCTTCGACGCCGTCGGCGCGAAGCCCGGTCAGCGCGTGCTCGACCTGGCGGCTGGTACAGGCACGTCCGCGGAGCCGTACGCCGACGCGGGCATCGAGGTCGTCGCATGCGACTTCTCGCTCGGCATGCTGCGCGTGGGCAAGCGCCGCCGTCCGGACATCGACTTCATCGCGGGCGACGCGACGCGCCTGCCGTTCGCCGACAATTCGTTCGACGCCGTCACCATCTCGTTCGGCCTGCGCAACGTGAGCGAGCCGCACCGGGCGCTCCAGGAGATGCTGCGCGTCACCAAGCCGGGCGGCAAGCTCGTGGTCGCCGAGTTCTCCTCGCCCGTGAACCCGCTGTGGCGCACCATGTACCTCGAGTACCTCATGCGAGCCCTTCCGCCGATCGCGCGCAAGGCGTCCTCGAACCCGGACGCCTACGTCTACCTCGCGGAATCGATCCGCGCGTGGCCCGACCAGGACCACCTCGCGGACTGGATCATGGAGGACGGCTGGGAGAACGTCGAGTACCGGAACCTCTCCGGCGGAATCGTCGCGGTGCATCGCGCCACTAAGCCGCTGCCGGCCGCGGCGCAGTCGGGGCCCGTGGAGAAGATCCGGCGCGCGCGGCGCGCGGCGGGCTGAGGGGCGCATGGAGGTCCTGATCGTCGGTGCCGGCCCGGCCGGCTCGACTGCGGCCCACTATCTCGCGCGCTCCGGCGTCGAGGTGACGGTGCTCGAGAAGACCCGTTTCCCCCGCGAGAAGGTGTGCGGCGACGGACTCACCCCTCGGGCCGTCCGCGAAATCCAGCTCCTCGGGCTGCCCCATGCCGCCGAGGACGGGTGGCGGCGCAACCGTGGCCTCCGTCTCGTTGCCGGCGGACGAACGATCGAGTTGCCGTGGCCCGGGGGCGGCGAGTTTCCCGACTACGGCCTCATCCGCACTCGGCTCGGGTTCGACGAGGCCCTTGCACGCCACGCCGAGGCGGCCGGCGCCAGGATCCTCGAGGGGCACAGCGTCACCGAAGTCTTGACGGACGACGGCGGGCGGGTCGTGGGCGCGCGCGTGCAGCTCCTCGACGAGGACGGCAGGAAGACGGGGGAGACTCGGGACTTCCGGGCCGACGTCGTGCTCGCAGCCGACGGCAATTCCACCCGGGCCGCCGTGTCGCGGGGTCTCGCCAAGCGCGACGACCGGCCGCTCGGCGTCGCCTACCGCACCTACTTCCGCAGCCCGCGCCACGAGGACGACTGGATGGAGGGCTGGCTCGAGCTTCCCGGCCGCGACGGCAAGCCGCTCCCCGGCTACGGTTGGGTGTTCGGGGTCGGCGACGGCACGTCCAACGTGGGCTTGGGCATCCTCAACTCGTCCAAGGAGTTCGGCAGGCTCGACTACCGGCAGGTGCTCCGCGACTGGACCGCTTCGATGCCCCCGGAATGGGGGTTCACCGAGGCGAACCAGGCGGCCCCGGTCCGGGGCGCGGCCCTTCCCATGGGCTTCAACCGGACGCCTCACGTGGTGCCGGGCATGGCGCTCCTCGGCGACGCGGGCGGCATGGTGAGCCCGTTCAACGGAGAGGGCATCAGCTACGCCATGGAGTCCGGGCGCTACGCGGCGCAATTCCTCGTGGATGCAGCGGCAGCCCAGCGCTCGGCGGGTCTGGGGCGGCCGGCGGCGGACGACGTCGACCGTCGCCTCCGCGCCTACGCCGACTACGTGCGCAACCAGTGGGGGAGCCACTTCACGCTCGGCCGGACGTTCGCGGCGCTCATCGGCCGGCCCGCCGTCATGCGCCTCGCCCTGCGCACCGGAATGCCGGTCCCGGCGCTCATGCGCGTCGTCGTCCGTCTCCTCGCGAACCTCACCGAACCGCGAGGGGGAGGCCTTGAGGACCGCGCCATCCGGCTCCTCGAGACGCTCACGCCCGCGACATCGAACCTGCATCTGCCCGGCCCGAAGTTAGGCTTGACCCGTGACGAACTCTGAACACAGTTGGACCCACGCGGGCCACGGCACTCAGGAGAGCGCCGAGCCCGCCCCGACCACGACGGCCATCGCCGCCGGGATCCAGCTGCCTGCGGGATTCGCCGCGATAGCGAGCGACCCTGACCTCGGCCCCGCTATCACAACGAGCATGGCTCGGGTCGAGAAGCGGCTGCGCGAGGCCATCGCGAATTCGGACCCGCTCGCGGACGCAACGAGCCGCCACCTCGTCGAAGCCGGAGGAAAGCGGATTCGGCCCCTGCTCACGCTCCTGTGCTCGCACCTCGGCGACTGGACGCGGCCGGAGGTCCTGCAGGCCGCTGCCGTCGTCGAGCTCACGCACCTCGCGACGCTCTATCACGACGACGTGATGGACTCGGCGCCCTACCGGCGCGGCGCCCCGACCGCCCACGAGGTGTGGGGCAACACCGTCGCGATCCTCACCGGCGACCTCATCTTCGCGCGCGCCTCGATCCTCGTCTCGGAGCTCGGCGGCCGGGCCCTGTCGATTCAGGCCCGGACCTTCGAGCGGCTGTGCCTCGGGCAGTTGCACGAGACAGTGGGGCCGCGCGAGGACCAGGATCCCGTGGACCACTACCTCTCGGTACTCGCGGACAAGACCGGATCGCTCATCGCGGCCTCGGGTCAGATGGGCGCGATCTTCGCGGGCGCCCCGGACGAGTACGAGGACGTGCTGGTCAAGTACGGCGAGAACGTGGGCGTCGCCTTCCAGCTCGCCGACGACGTGATCGACGTGACGGGGGGGAAGGTCACGTCCGGCAAGTCCGCCGGCACGGACCTCAGGGAAGGCGTGCCCACGCTGCCGGTGCTCCTCCTCCGGCGTGCGGCCGACGGCGGTGACGAGTCCGCCCGCGACGTCCTGCGGCTCATCGACGGCGACCTGACGAGCGACGAGGCCCTCGCCGAGGCAGTGGCGGCGCTCAGTGCGCATCCAGTGACCGCCGACTCGTGGGCTGCGGCGCGCGAGTGGGCGGACGCGGCGAAGGCTGCGCTCGCGCCGCTGCCCGAGGGGGTCGTCAAGCAGTCGCTCTCGGCGTTCGCGGACGCGGTCGTGGACCGCGACGCCTAGAGGCCCCCACGGGTCAATCCCGACGGCGTACGTTTGGCACGGCGGCGTACGTTTGGCACGGCGGCGTACGTTTGGCACGGCGGCGTACGTTTGAGCGCGCGCAAACGTGCGCCTTCGTGCCGAAAGTACGTTCTCGCCTCAAGGCGACCTTAAACGGTTGGGCCCTGGGTGGCGGCGATGCCGCTTCCCAGGGCCCGTTTCCGTTCGCACCCGAATCCACTGGAGGCTGAAGTGGATCCAGTAACAAGCTTATGACAGATCTGTCATATGTCTAGTCCCAGACCGTCAATTTTTTTCAGGTCTTCAGGAACAACCCCTCAGACGTGTTCCTCTTCGTCGTCCTCGGCGGCCGAGAAGACCCACTCGAACATGTCGAACGTGAACTCGGAGAAGGTGCCGTCCTCGGACACCCACTCGCCACGGGCATTGTTCTTCCGGTAGACGATGGGGTCGGGGACTCGCAGGTCGCCCGAGCGGAAGCCCCACGTGAACTGCTCGTCCTCGTCCTCCAGGAACATAAGGAAGCCCTCTTCGTCGATCTCGAGTTCCTCCGGATCCCAGAAGTAGTGGTATGCCTCCATGAGCTCGGAGCTGCCGAGGGCGAGGTAGAACTCGCGCAGCGCCAGCGGGATTGTGAAGGCGTGCTCCTCGAGGGCCTCGTCGAGTTCGTCCTCGGAGATCCCGTCGCCCTGCTTCCACGGATCGCCGAGGTACTTGGGGACAAGCGCGCGGAACCTATCCAAGAACATGTCGCTCATGTCTTCATCCTAGTCAGTCGGCCCAACCTCGGACCTTTGCCCCCGGTAGGCTCCCCCTATGACCCAGCCGATCCTTGTCGCCTGCGCCCACGGAACCAGCAATCCCGACGGGAAAGCGGCGATCCTCGGGGTCGTCGAGGAACTCCGCGCGGCCCGACCGGACGTCACAGTGCTCGACGCCTACGTCGACGTTCACGGCCCCGAGCTGCCCGCCGTCGTCGCAGGCCTCCCCGCGGAGCCGCCCGCCGTCGTCGTGCCGCTCCTCCTCAGCGTCGGCTACCACGTCAAGGTGGACATCGGGCGCGCGGTCAGGTCGCGCGAACGGACGACGGCGGCCGCGCCCCTCGGTCCCGACCCGCGCCTTGCGGAGGTGCTCGCCGCGCGGCTCGCCGACGCCGACCTGGGGCCGGACGACGCCGTCGTACTCGCCGCGGCAGGCTCGTCGAACCCGGCCGCAGCCGACGACGTCGAGCGTCTCGCCGACATGCTCCGGCACCTGATCCCGAACCGGATCCTGCCTGCCTACGGCGCAAGCGCCGAGCCGAGCGTGCCGGATGCCGTCGCGGAGCTCCGGGCCGAGGAAGTCGGCCGGATCGTCGTCGCGAGCTACCTCCTCGCGCCGGGCTACTTCCATGACCAGCTCGCGAAGGCGGGCGCCGATGCCGTTGCGCCGCCCCTGCTGCCTGCGCCCGAGGTCGCTCGGATCGCCCTCGACCGCTTCGACGCGGCCCTCGCCGCGCTGTGAGCACAGCACCCGGAGAGGCGGGCACCGCAAGGCTTCCGCATCGTGCGCCAGCCTCGCTGCTCTTCGTCCTCGTCTGCGCCATGGGCGTCGGCCCCCTGCTCAACTACGGGCTGAGCGCGGCGAGCCCCCTCGTGTTGCGCGACCTCGGGATCAGCCAATCCCAGTTCGGCCTCGTGGCCGGTGCCGTCTTCGCGAGCGCCGCCGTCAGCAGCGCGTGGCTCGGGCGGTTCAGCGACCGCGCGACGAGCCGGCAGCAGATCGTCCTCATCTTCGCGGGGACCGTCGTCGCCCTCGTGATCGCCGCGCTCGCGCAGAACTTCTGGGTGCTGCTGGTTGCCGTCATCCTCGCGGGACCGGCGCAGGCCATCTCGAACCCCACGACCAACAGGCTCATCGTGACAGCGGTCCCCCAGGCGCAGCGCTCCGGCTGGATAGGCATCAAGCAGTCGGGCGTTCAGGCGAGCCAGCTCTTCGCAGGCCTCTTCATCCCGGCTGTCTCGCTGTGGCTCGGGTGGCACGGCGCGTTCGCGCTCGCCGCGGTCGTCGCGGCGGGCCTCCTCTGGTATGGCCTGCGCAAGCTCCCCCGCGAGGCACCTCGACCGCTCGCGAAGGCAGCCCGCTCCGCGAGCGACAAGGAGCCGCTGCCCCTTCCGGTATGGCTCTTTGCCGCGTTCGCGTTCTTCTCGGGGCTGGGGATGCAGGCCACGAACGTCTACCTCCCGCTCTACGCCGTGCGCGCCCTCGACTTCCCGCTCGTCCTCGCCGGGGCCGCGGCCGGGGTCTCGGGCGTCGTCGGTGTCACAAGCCGCGTGATCTGGGGGCGCCAGATGGCGCAGGGGCGGCGCCCGTCGGGGATCCTCATCGCGCTCGCGGCCGGCGCCGTCCTCGGCGTCGCCTGCCTGCTCGCCGCTGGGGCGCTTCGCCAGCCCGCCCTCCTGTGGGCCGGCGTCGCCCTCCACGGGGCAACGGTCCTCGGCGCCAACGTCATCACGAACTCGGCCGTGCTCGTTGTGGTGCCCTCCGAGCGGGTCGGGACGGCCTCGGGCGTTCTCGCGATGGGGATGTACGCGGGCTTCGCGCTCGGGCCGTTCGTCATGGGCCTCCTCGCGGACGCCTCCGGGGGGTACGACGTCGGCTGGCTCACCGTGGGCACGGGCTACCTCGTCTGTGTCGTGGTAGCGCTGTGGCTGCGGCGCTACGGACGGACGCATCCCTGGACGGTCCTCACGACGCGCTGAGGCCCCGGGCTGGAAGTCCTCGCGGGCTCCGGTCCGTCAAGGGAGGTGACGCGAATACGAAGAAATGTGTCCCCCGGTGACATCGCATTGCACCTCTCTGGGGACACGCCCGGGGCGATCCGTACCCTCGAATCATGACTGACACAGCCCTCACTGCGCGTTCCGGGGCTGCCCGCGCCGGGCAGCGACCCGACCAGCGTCCTGGCCAGGACTCGGAACGGGCGGCGCGACAGAGATCCTCCAAGCCCAATGGGCAGTGGAAGATCGACGGGACCGAGCCGCTCAACGGCAATGAGGCCTGGAAGCAGGAAGACGGTGGCCTCAGCGTTCGCGAGCGCATCGAGAACATCTACGCCCAGGGCGGTTTCGACTCGATCGATCCCACCGATCTCCACGGCCGCTTCCGCTGGTGGGGGCTCTACACCCAGCGCAAGCCGGGGATCGACGGCGGCAAGACGGCGACGCTTTCCCCCGAAGAGCTCGAAGACCGCTACTTCATGATGCGCGTGCGGATCGACGGCGGCGCCCTCACCACCGAACAGCTGCGCGTGATCGGCGGCATCTCGCGGGACTTCGCGCGCGGCAGCGCAGACATCACGGACCGTCAGAACATCCAGCTGCACTGGGTCGAGATCGAGAACGTCCCCGAGATCTGGCGCCGACTCGAGGGGGTCGGCCTGCGCACGACCGAAGCGTGCGGCGACGTCCCGCGCGTCATCCTCGGCTCGCCGGTCGCCGGCATCGCTGCGGACGAGATCCTGGACCCCACCCCGCAGATCCGCGAGATCGCGGACCGCTACATCGGCGACGAGAGCTTCGCGAACCTCCCGCGCAAATACAAGACCGCGATCACGGGCCACCCGAGCCAAGACGTGGTCCACGAGATCAACGACTTCGCCCTCGTGGGCGTGGTCCACCCGGAGCTCGGCGCGGGCTACGACCTGTGGGTCGGCGGCGGCCTCTCGACGTCGGCGCACCTCGCCGTTCGCCTCGGCGCCTTCGTCGAGCCCGCGCGTGCGGCGGAGGTGTGGGCCGGCGTGACCAGCATCTTCCGCGACTATGGCTACCGGCGGCTCCGCAACCGCGCGCGTCTGAAGTACCTCGTGGCCGACTGGGGTGCCGAGAAGTTCCGGCATGTGCTCGAGACCGAGTACCTCGCGACGCCGCTCCCCGACGGGCCCGCCGCCGAGAAGCCGACGACCCCGGGCGACCACGTGGGCGTGCACCGCCAGAAGGACGGGCGCTTCTACGTCGGCGCGACTCCGACGGTGGGCCGCGTGTCGGGGGACGTCCTGCTGCAGCTCGCCGACCTCGTCGAGGCGCACGGCTCGCAGCGGCTCCGCACGACGCCGCACCAGAAGGTCGTCGTCCTCGACATCGAAGAGGACCGCGTCGACTCGCTCGTGGCCGGGCTCGAGGAACTGGGCCTCTACGCGAACCCGAGCCCCTGGCGGCGCTCGACGATCGCGTGCACGGGAATCGAGTTCTGCAAGCTCGCCATCGTGGACACGAAGGACACGGCGACCGAGGCGATCGCCGAGCTCGAGAAGCGGTTCTCGCCCGAGGGCGGCACGGGCGCCCCGGCCAACGAGCTCCTCAAGCCGCTGACTCTCCACATCAATGGCTGCCCGAACTCGTGCGCCCGCATCCAGACGGCGGACATCGGCCTCAAGGGCCAGCTGCTGCCCGACGGCGACGGCGGCCAGACGCCCGGCTTCCAGGTGCATCTCGGCGGCGGCCTCGCCTCGGAGACGCGCGAGGAGGCAGGCACCGGCCGCACCGTCCGGGGGCTCAAGGTGACGACCAAAGACCTGCCCGATTACGTCGAGCGCGTGACCAGGCGCTACCTCGCCGAGCGCGCCGACGAGAACCAGAGCTTCGCCGAGTGGGCCCTTGCGGCCGAGGAGGAGGCGCTCCAATGAGCAAGAGATCTCCTGAGGAGCTGCGCGCGCTCGCCGAGTCCGGCGCTGCGGAGCTCGGCTGGGACGCGACCGCGGACGAGGTGATCGGCTGGGTGGCGAGGAACTTCGCCACCGAGGCAACCGCCGTCGCCTGTTCCATGGCGGACGCCGTGCTGCCCGCGCTCGTCGCGGAGCAGCTGCCGGGCGTCGACGTCCTCTTCCTCGACACGGGCTACCACTTCCCGGAGACGTACAAGACGAGGAACGACGTCGCCGAGAACCTCCGCGTGAACATCGTCGACGTTCTGCCGCAGCAGACGGTCGCCGAGCAGGACGCCGCCGAGGGAAAGGACCTCTTCTCCCGGGACCCAGCCCGGTGCTGTGCCCTGCGCAAGGTCGAGCCCCTGCACCGGTCCCTCGCGGGCTACGAGCTGTGGTTCACCGGCGTGCGCCGCGACGAGGCCCCCACGCGGACCAACACGCCCCTCGTGACGTACGACGAGAAGAACGGCCTCGTCAAGGTCAACCCGGTCGCACCGTGGTCGTTCGACCAGCTCGTCCAGTACTCCGAGGACAACCTCCTGCCGGTCAATCCCCTCCTTGCCCAGGGGTTCCTCTCCATCGGCTGCGCGCCGTGTACCCGCGCCGTAGCCCCAGGAGAAGACCCCCGAGCCGGCCGCTGGTCCGGCACCGACAAGACAGAATGCGGACTCCACGTATGAGCGCTCTTACGACCGCCGCGGCCCCCGTGACCCCGGAGGCGGCATCGCCCGGAAACGCCGGAGCGACTCAGCTCGGTCTCCTCGACGCCCTCGAGGCCGAGTCGATCCACATCATCCGCGAGGTCGTCGCCGAGTTCGAGCGGCCCGCGATGCTGTTCTCCGGCGGCAAGGACTCCGTCGTCATGCTGCACCTCGCGGCGAAGGCGTTCTGGCCGGCGAAGATCCCGTTCCCCGTGCTGCACGTGGACACGGGACACAACTTCCCCGAGGTCCTCGACTTCCGCGACCGGACGGTCGCGCGGCTCGGGCTCAAGCTCGTGGTGGGCTCCGTGCAGGAGTACATCGACCGGGGCGAGCTCCAGGAACGAGCCGACGGGACGCGCAACCCGCTCCAGACCGTGCCCCTGCTGGATACGATCGCCGCGAACAAGTTCGACGCCGTGTTCGGCGGCGGCCGCCGTGACGAGGACAAGGCCCGGGCCAAGGAGCGCATCCTCTCGCTCCGCGACGAGTTCGGCCAGTGGGACCCGCGCAACCAGCGGCCCGAGCTGTGGAACCTCTACAACGGCCGCCACACCGTGGGCCAGCACGTGCGCGCGTTCCCGATCAGCAACTGGACCGAGCTCGACATCTGGCGCTACATCGAGCGCGAGGGCATCGAGCTGCCGAGCATCTACTACGCCCACGACCGCGAGGTGTTCCAGCGCGACGGCATGTGGCGCGCCGTGGGTGAGGTGAGCCTTCCGCGCGAGGGGGAGGACGTCGTCGTCCGCACCGTGCGCTACCGCACCGTGGGCGACATGTCGTGCACCGGCGCCGTGCTCTCGGACGCCTTCACAGTGGCCGACGTCGTGCGCGAGGTGGCGGCCTCCACGCTCACCGAGCGCGGGGCGACCCGTGCCGACGACAGGATTTCCGAGGCGGCCATGGAAGACCGCAAGAAGGACGGGTACTTCTGATGACTGCCGCTCTTGAGGCAACCCTCGAGCAGGGAACGCTCTTCCGGTTTGCCACCGCCGGCTCGGTCGACGACGGCAAGTCCACGTTGGTGGGCCGCCTGCTCCACGACTCGAAGGCGATCCTCGCCGACCAGCTCGACGCCGTGGCCCGCACCTCGGAGGCACGCGGCTTCGGCGGGGACAACGCCGAAGGCACTCGCCGCCTCGACCTCGCCCTGCTGACCGACGGCCTCCGGGCCGAGCGCGAGCAGGGCATCACGATCGACGTCGCCTACCGCTATTTCGCGACCGACCGCCGCACGTTCATCCTCGCCGATTGCCCCGGCCACGTGCAGTACACGAAGAACACGGTCACGGGAGCCTCGACGGCCGACGCGGTCGTGCTCCTCATCGATGCGCGCAAGGGCGTGCTCGAGCAGACCCGGCGGCACCTCTCCGTCGCGGCGCTCCTGCGCGTGCCGCACGTCGTCGTCGCGGTCAACAAGATCGACCTCGTCGACTTCTCCGAGGCGGTCTTCGCATCGATCTCAGCCGACGTCGAGAGGGCCGCGAGGGAGCTGGGCCTGCGCGAGGCGGTTGCCGTCCCGGTGTCCGCGCTCGACGGCGACAACGTCGTCGACCGCTCCGGCCGCACGCCCTGGTACACCGGCCCGACCCTGATCGAGCTGCTCGAGGGGCTGCCGAGCACGGACGAACTGGCCGACTCCCAGGAGCCATTCCGCTTCCCCGTCCAGACCGTCATCCGGCCGCAGGGCGCACTGGCTCCGGGCCTTTCGGACGCTGAGTTCCGGGACTACCGCGCGTACGCGGGCCAGGTCACCGAGGGCATTGTCCGCGTCGGCGACCGGGTCGCTGTCGTCACGCCGGGTCAGGCGGCGCGCGAGACTACGGTGGTCGGAATCGACGTCGCTGGCCGCTCGCTCGCGGAAGCAGCCGCGCCGCTGTCCGTCGCGCTGCGCCTCGCCGACGAGTTCGACGTCGCGCGCGGCGACACGATCGCCGCCGCTGGGACGCTGCCCGAGAGCACGGCCGACCTGTACGGCTCTCTCTGCTGGCTCTCGACCAAGCCGCTGCGCGAGGGCGCGAAGGTCCTCGTGAAGCACGGGACGTCGACGGTCCGGGCCCTGGTTCGCTCCGTCACGGGACGCCTGGACCTCGACTCCCTCGAGGTGACCCCCGCCTCCGGCCTCGAGCTCAACGACATAGGCGAGGCTCAGCTTCGCCTGGCCGCCCCGCTCCCGCTCGAGCCCTATGCGGGGCATCGGCGGACCGGAGCGTTCCTCGTCATCGACCCGCAGGATGGAGCGACCCTCGCCGCAGGGATGGTCCGCGAGCACCCCGGGGATACCGAGGACGAGAGGTACTGGATCTAGGCCCATCGTTTCGATGGGAACCACGACGGCGCCTGCCACCCTCACGGGGGCGGGCGCTGTTTGGCAGAAACGGTCCCTTCTCCTCGTGTGTGACGCCGCATGACGTACGGTGAACGACCGTGACCGGGCTGTTGGGGCCCCGATTCCCCCTCCCTACGCTGGAATGCATGGTCCGCACCCACCGCCTCGTCAGCGCAGGGCGAATGCCCCGATGTCGGGCTCGTCGCTAGGCCCCCACCCGACCTTCCGACCCTTTTCAGCGAGACCCGAGGACTCACCATGAGCAAGAGCCCTACCCCAGACGCGGAGACGCCGCAGCGCGTGCGCATCACCGCCGAGAGCGACGCGACCCAGTCCAAGCGCGGCCGCGGCCTCACGATCGGCATCGGAGCAGCCGTCGTCCTCCTCCTGGGCGCCGGCGCCGCCCTCGCGACCGCGAACGCCCACCAGGCTCCGAGCCAGCCGAGCCAGTCCGCCATCGCCCAGACAGGCACCCCTGCAGCGCAGCTCCGGCTCGGGTACTTCGCGAACGTGACCCACGCTCCCGCCGTCGTCGGCGTCCAGCAGGGCCTGATCGGCAACGCCCTCAAGGCAGCCGGCACCGGCAGCCTCACCACCCAGGTCTTCAGCGCGGGCCCTGCCGAGATCGAGGCGCTCAACGCCGGCGCCATCGACGCTGCCTACGTGGGCCCGAACCCGGCCATCAACTCCTTCGCGCAGAGCAAGGGCCAATCCGTCGTCGTCGTGGCGGGCGTCGCCGCAGGCGGCGCGCAGCTCGTCGTGCGCCCGGGCATCAACTCTGCCGCGGACCTCAAGGGCAAGACCCTCGCAACGCCCCAGCTCGGCAACACGCAGGACGTCGCGCTCCGCGCATGGCTCGCCAAGCAGGGCTACAAGACCACCCCGAACGGCTCGGGCGACGTCATCATCGACCCGACGGACAACGCGCAGACGCTCAAGCTCTTCCAGGCCGGAAAGCTCGACGGCGCGTGGCTTCCCGAGCCGTGGGCGTCCCGCCTCGTGCTCCAGGCCGGCGCGCACGTCCTGGTCGACGAGAAGACCCTCTGGGACGGCTCCCAGACCGGAAGGCCCGGGCTGTTCCCGACCACGGTGCTCGTGGTGAACAAGAAGTTCGCGGCCGACCACCCGCAGACGGTCGAGGCCCTCGTCAAGGGCGACGCCGCCGCGATCGACTGGCTCAACAAGACGAGCGCGACGCAGAAGGTCCAGGCGGTCAACGACGGGCTCAGGGCGGCGGCGGGGCAGGCCCTCCCCACGGACGTCGTCCAACGCGCCCTCGACAACATCACGTTCACGACCGACCCTCTGGCCGGTGCATACCCGAAACTGCTCCAGGACGGCGTCGACGCGGGCGTCTCAAAGACCGCCGACCTGCACGGCCTCTTCGACCTGAGCATCCTCAACCGCCTTCCGGGCGAAACCAAGGTCAGTGCGGCCGGGCTGGGCCAGGAGTAGGAGCAAGACGTGTCGGTACTGCTGGAGAACCTCGGAAAACGCTTCGGCGACGGCGCCCCCGTGCTGGACGGCGTGAACGCCACCATCGACGCGGGCGAGTTCGTGGCCCTGCTGGGCGCCTCGGGCTGCGGCAAGTCGACGCTGCTGAACATCATCGCCGGCCTCGAGCGCCCCAGTTCGGGGGCCCTCGAAGTCCCGGCAGACGGAGCCGCGTTCATGTTCCAGGACGCGGCCCTCTACCCATGGCTCACGGCCCGCGGCAACATCGAGCTCGCGCTCAGGCTGCGCGGCATCGGAAAGGCCGAGCGCAGGGCGCGCGCCACCGAACTCCTCGAGCTCGTGCATCTCGGCGAGGCCGCCGACAAGCGCCCCCACGAGCTCTCAGGCGGCATGCGCCAGCGCGTTGCTCTGGCCCGGGCCCTGAGCCAGGACCGTGAAGTCCTCCTCATGGACGAGCCGTTCGCCGCGCTCGACGCCATCACGCGCGACCTCCTCCATGAGGAGCTCACCCGGATCTGGCGCGAGACGGGCCGGACCATCATCTTCGTCACCCACAACGTGCGCGAGGCCGTCCGTCTCGGGCAGCGCGTCCTGCTCCTCTCCTCCCGCCCGGGCCGCGTGGTGAGCGAGTGGGATGTGCCCGGCGCCGTGAAGGACGACGCCGCAGCCGCCGCCGCCCTGACGGCCGACATCACAGCCCGCCTGCGCGAGGAGATCCGCCGCCATGGCAAGTAACGTGACCGAGCTCGACCGGACCCTGGATCTGAAGAGCGAGACCGAGGAGCTGCGCGCCCTCGAGGCAGGCCTCGACGAGCTCCAGTCGGAGTCCTCCCACCGCCGCCGCGACTGGGGCCGGGTCGTGCTCCCGCTCGGCGCCGTCGTCGTCGTCCTTCTCTCCTGGCAGATCGCGGCCTCGCTCGGGCTCAAGCGGGCGGACCTCATGCCGGGTCCGCTCGACGTCGCCGCGAGCCTGGGCCAGCTGTGGCAGGAGGGCCAGGTGCAGCAGGCGGTCGGCACCTCCCTGATGCGCGGGCTCCTCGGCTTCGCCGTCTCGATCGTCATCGGCACCCCGCTGGGCCTCCTGCTCGCGCAGGTGCGGCCGCTCCGCCGCGCTTTCGGCCCCCTCATCTCGGGCCTCCAGGTGCTGCCGTCCGTCGCGTGGGTGCCCGCCGCGATCATCTGGTTCGGCCTCACCGACGGCACGGTCTACTTCGTGGTGCTCATGGGTGCGATCCCGTCGATCGTCAACGGCCTCATCGCGGGCGTCGACCAGATCCCGCCGCACTACCGCTCGGTAGCGAAGGTCCTCGGCGCGTCGCGCCTCGAACTCGCCCTCCAGGTCGTGCTCCCGGCCGCGCTCCCCGGATACGTGGCGGGCCTCAAGCAGGGGTGGGCGTTTTCCTGGCGCTCGCTCATGGCCGCCGAGATCATCGCCGTGGGCGGGAGCCTCGGCTTCGGCCTGGGCTCGCTCCTCGATCAGGGCCGTACGCTGAGCGACATGGGCATCGTCATGGGTGCCATCATCGCGATCCTCGCTGTCGGCATCCTCATCGAGCTGCTCGTGTTCGGGCCGGTCGAGCGGAGGCTCCTGCGCCGGCGCGGCCTCCTCGTGGGGGCGGCGCGATGACCGGCCGCGACCTCTTCCCCACTTCGCTGCGGCTTCTCGGGAAGCCGGTCCTCGTCGTCGGGGGCGGGCGCGTGGCGGGGCGCCGCGCGCAGGCGCTCCTCGACGCGGGCGCGATCGTCACCGTCGTCGCGCCGGAGGCAGCGGACGACGTCGCGCGGCTCGCCGAGGCGGGCCTCGTGACGTGGGTGCGCCGCGGCTACGAGACGCGCGATCTGGACGGCGTCTGGTTCGCGCAGACCGCGACCGGTGTGCCGTCGGTTGATTCGCGCGTTGCGGCCGAGGCCGAGGCTCAGCGCATCTGGTGCGTCAACGCGGGCGACCACGAGGCCTCGGCCGCGTGGACGCCGGCGTCGGCGCGCGTCGACGACGTCACCGTCGCGGTGAATGCCGGGGGAGACCCGCGCCGCGCCAAGGCCCTCAAGGACGCGATCGTGCTCGCCCTCAAGACCGGCCGTCTCCCGCTGCGCAGGCATCGCGCCGGCGCAGGGCGGGTTGCGCTCGTCGGCGGCGGACCGGGCGAGACAGGACTCATCACCGTGCGCGGGCGCCAGCTCCTCGCGGAGGCCGACGTCGTCGTCGCGGACCGGCTCGGGCCGCGTGCGCTCCTCGACGAGCTCGGGGAGGGGGTGCGCGTCATCGAGGTCGGCAAGGCCCCGGGCGCGCACCAAGCGACCCAGGACGAGATCAACCGGATCCTCGTCGACGAGGCGCGCGCGGGCAACGTCGTCGTGCGGCTCAAGGGCGGCGACCCCTACGTCCTCGGCCGCGGCGGCGAGGAGGCCGAGTTCTGCCGCGAGCACGGCGTCGACGTCGAGGTTGTCCCCGGCGTCACGAGCGCGATCTCCGTGCCCGCGGCGGCAGGCATCCCGGTCACGCACCGCGGGCTCGCGACTGGCTTCAGCGTGGTGACGGGGCACGAGGAACTCTCCGAGCTGCCGGCTCGAGCGGACCACACGATCGTGCTGCTCATGGGGGTCCGCCGCCTCGCATCCTCAGTCCGCCACCTCCGCGCCCGCGGTCTGCCGGGCGGAACCCCGGTCGCGATCGTCGAGAGCGGCTGGACCGAGCGGCAGCGCGTCACGATTGGCACGCTCGAGACCATCGTGGACCAAGCCGAACGGGTCGGCGTCGCGAACCCCGCCGTGATCGTCGTGGGCGACGTCGTCCGCGTGAGCCCGTACGCGCCGTCGTCCTTTCGAAGCCCAGTGACAGCCAGCCCGCGAAACGCGGCAGCCGCCCGCCCGACCCCCTGACCCCGACCGAAGCCAAAAGGAACATACCTGTGTCGAACACCAACTCCGCCCCAGCCCGCGGTACGGGCGCCCGTCCGCTGAGGATCGCCGTCGTCGGTTCCGGTCCTGCCGGCGTGTACGCCGCCGATCTGCTCACCAAGAGCGCGCCCGTCGCATCGGGCGAGCTCACGCTGAGCATCGACCTCTTCGACCGCTATCCCGCGCCCTACGGCCTCATCCGCTACGGCGTCGCTCCTGACCATCCGCGGATCAAGGGCATCGTCAACGCGCTCCACAAGGTCCTCGACCGGGGTGACATCCGCTTCTTCGGCAACGTCGACTACGGGACGGACCTCACGCTCGAGGACCTCCGCCGCCACTATGACGCCGTGATCTTCGCGACCGGCGCGATCAAGGACGCCGACCTCAACATCCCCGGCATCGAGCTCGAGGGCTCGTTCGGCGCGGCCGACTTCGTCTCGTGGTACGACGGACATCCGGACGTCCCGCGCGAGTGGCCGCTCGATGCCAAGGAGATCGCGGTCATCGGCAACGGCAACGTCGCGCTCGACGTCGCCCGGGTGCTCTCCAAGCACGCCGACGAGTTGCTCGTCACCGAGATTCCGGACAACGTCTACCGGATCCTCAAGGAATCGCCCGTCACGGACGTGCACGTGTTCGGCCGCCGCGGCCCGGCGCAGGTCAAGTTCACCCCGCTCGAGCTCCGCGAGCTCTCCCACTCGCACGACGTCGACATCGTCCTGTACCCGGAGGACTTCGAGTTCGACGAGGCCTCGGACCGCGAGATCCAGACCAACAACCAGGTCAAGACGATGGTCGGCACGCTCACGAACTGGATCGCCGAGCAGCCCGAGGACCTCGAGGAGCTCACCGCCTCGCGCCGCCTGCACCTCCACTTCCTGCACAGCCCGGTCGAGATCGTCGACTCGGCCGATACCCCGGGCAAGGTGGCCGGGATCCGCTTCGAGCGCACCGAGCTCGATGGCACGGGCAACGCCCGCGGCACGGGGGAGATCGTCGAGTACCCGGTCCAGGCCGTGTACCGCGCGATCGGCTACTTCGGCTCGCTGCTCCCGGGGGTCGAGTTCGACCACCGTCGCGGCGTCGTGCCGAACGACGGCGGCCGCGTCCTCGATGCCGACGGCGCGTTCGTGCCCGGCGTCTACACGACGGGCTGGATCAAGCGCGGTCCCGTGGGTCTCATCGGCCACACGAAGGGCGACGCCCTCGAGACCATCGGTCACCTGCTCGACGCCCGCGAGGACCTTCCGATCGCAGCCGAGCCTTCCGAGGACTCCGTCGTCGCCCTCCTCGAGGAGCGCGGAACCGAATACACGACGTGGGAGGGCTGGCTCGCCCTCGACGCGCACGAGCGTTCCCTCGGCGAGGCCGCTGATCCGGCCCCGACCCACAAGGGCCCCGTCGCGCGCGAGCGCGTGAAGGTCGTCGCGCGTGAGGAGATGGTGGCGATCTCCCGCGACGGCGCCGCGGTCACCGCCCGCTGACCTCCCTCCGGTTGCGCCGTCAGATCCGCAGGGTGTTCACCCTGCGGAT
>NZ_DAIUJO010000003.1:68019-73991 GCF_036848755.1 Sinomonas sp.
GCTTAGTTGGGCCGGTCAGGTGCGGGCGACCCGCCGCACCGCGAGCGCGAGGTACAGCTGCACGCGGTCGGCGGTGACGGCCGGGTCGTAGCCCGTGAGCTCGGCGATCTGGGCGAGCCGGTACCGGACGGTGTTCCGGTGCAGGTTGAGGTCGTCGGCCACCGAGGCCACGGATCCGTTGAGGTTGAGGTACGTCTCCAGGGTGTGCACGAGCTCGGAGCCGTGCTGCTTGTCGAAGCGGACGAGCGGACCGATCGCTTCGCCCGCCATGTCGGCGAGCGGGACGTCCTCGCTCGAGAGCAGGAGCGACGTGAGGCTCAGCCGCTCGGGCTCGTTGACCTCGAGGCCCCGCGCGGCGGCCTCCTTGGACTCGAAGAAGCTCCACCGCAGCCCGTTCGGTTTGGTGTAGCTGCCGCCGATGCCGATCGTCGCGTGGATCCCTGCTTCGACGAGATGATCCGCGAGGCTCCGCGCGAGCTGAGGCGCGCGGGCGCCGTCGTCCTCGACGACGACGACGAGGTCCCTGTCCACCATCGCGCTCACCGCGCCGTCGAGCGCCGCGGGCAGCGTCGTGCCGCGCAGGTTCTTGTGGTGGGCCGCGGACTCAGCGAGCAGCACGACGTTCCGCTTCGTCGAGTTGACGCCGACCCCTGCGAGGCGGCGCGAGGCCTCCTCCGTGTCGAGGGAGCCGCGGACGACGTCGGCCATCACCTGCCCGGCGAGGGCTCGCTGGGCTTGGCGCTGCTTCGTGAGGTTGTTGAGCTCGACGCTGATGAGGTTCTGGGCGTAGCCGATGATGCCGGTGTCGTCGAACGGCTTCTTCGCCCAGAGCGTGCAGGCGTCGCGCCGCCCGGTGGGCACCGGGAAGGCGACCCAGCGGTCCATCGTCGGCGCCCCGGCGTCCTTGCTGCTCGAGTACAGCTCCGCAGTGAACTGTGTGAGGGCGAGCTCGGTGCCGAGCATCCCGCTCAGGTGCTTGAGGAGTTCGGCGAGGCCGCCGCCCGTGAGGAGCGACCGCGCGAGGACCTGGTGGTCCCCGATGAGCTTCTCGAGCTTCGCGTAGTGGTCCGCGGAATGCGAGTCCGCGACGAGCTTGCTGATGGCGATGAACGGCGTCTGGTACGGAACCTCGAGGACGGGCAGGCCCCACCGATTGGCTTCGGCGACGAGGGCTGGCGGGACGTTGTCGTGTCCGAGGCCCACGCCGAAGCCGATGCCGACGGCGCCCGCCCGCTGCAGGACGCGGACGAAGCGCCGCTGCTCCTCTGCCGACCGCTGGCGCACCCCCGTAGTGAGCACGAGTTCGCCGCCGCTCAGGAACATCGACGGGTTCTCCTGCTCCGTGACGGCCACCCAGGCAATCTCGCGGTTGAGGGTAGAGGTCGCCGAACCCGCGAGCGTGAGCCCAAGCCCTGGGGCGTCGAGCAGCGCGGAGAGGGTGAGAGCCATGGGACCACTATAGGGGTTCGACGCTGGGCTCTTGCACCATGACTAGGAAGCTTTCCAGTGCAATCGGCCATACTCGCCCTAGCTCGGGTCGCCTAGTCTCGGGGAGAGGCCAGTGCGGCCCCGAGAGACCCAGCGAACGAGGAAAGACACCGTGGTCCAGACCTTGCAGAACTTCATCGGCGGCGAGTTCGTCACGCCGGCCGGCACAGAGGTGCTCGAGATCGTCAACCCGACGAACGGGGACGTCGTCGCGCACGCTCCCGTCTCGACCGGGGCGGACGTCGACGCCGCGATGGCGGCCGCCGGGCGCGCCTTCGCGACGTGGAAGCGCACGACGCCGGGCGAGCGCCAGCGCCTCCTGCTCCGCCTTGCGGACTCGGTCGAGGCCGCGAGCGACGAGCTCGTCGAGGCGCAGCACCGCAACACGGGACAGGTGAAGTCGCTCATCGCCTCGGAGGAAGTCGCGGCGGGGGCCGACCAGCTGCGCTTCTTCGCCGGCGCGGCGCGGTTGCTCGAAGGGAAGTCTGCGGGCGAGTACTTCGAGGGGCACACGTCGTTCGTGCGCCGCGAGCCGATCGGCGTCGTGGCCCAGGTGGCGCCGTGGAACTACCCGTTCCTCATGGCGGTCTGGAAGCTCGGACCGGCCCTCGCCGCGGGGAACACGGTCGTCCTCAAGCCCTCCGACACGACCCCCGAGTCGACCCTCGTCCTCGCACGACTGGTCCAGGGCATCTTCCCCGCCGGCGTCGTGAACGTCGTGCTGGGCAACGCGTCCACCGGAGCGCTCATGGTCGAGCATCCGCTCCCCGGCCTCGTCTCGATCACGGGCTCCGTCCGGGCCGGCGTCGCCGTCGCGACCGGGGCAGCGAAGGGGCTCAAGCGCTCCCACCTCGAGCTCGGCGGCAAAGCACCCGCCATCGTCTTCGCCGACGCGGACCTCAAGAAGTCGGCCGCCGCGATCGCGGAGTTCGCGTTCTTCAACGCGGGCCAGGACTGCACGGCGATCACCCGGGTGCTGGTCGAAGACGCGGCGCACGACGAGTTCGTGCGGCTCATGGTCGAGCACACGAAGACCCTCGAGACCGGCCACGAGGACGACGCAGAGAACTACTTCGGCCCGCTCAACAACGCCAACCACTTCGACGCGGTCACGCGCGTCGTCGAGGCCCTGCCCGACTACGCGAGGGTCGAGACCGGGGGCCGCAGGGCGGGGGAGAAGGGCTTCTTCTTCGAGCCCACCATCGTCACGGGCGTGCACCAGGACGACGACGTGGTCCAGAAGGAGACGTTCGGACCCGTCCTCACCGTCCAGCCGTTCACCACCGAGGCCGAGGCCGTCGAGCTCGCGAACGACGTCGAGTACGCGCTCGCCTCGAGCGTGTGGACCTCGAACCACGGT
Source organism: Sinomonas sp. (assembly GCF_036848755.1). NCBI lineage: Bacteria > Bacillati > Actinomycetota > Actinomycetes > Micrococcales > Micrococcaceae > Sinomonas > Sinomonas sp. The sequence continues at coordinate 70,868 of NZ_DAIUJO010000003.1, forward strand.
CGGGCCATGCGCCTGGCGCGTGATCTGGACTTCGGAGCGGTCTGGATCAACACCCACATCCTGCTCACCGCGGAAATGCCGCACGGAGGCTTCAAGCAGTCCGGCTACGGCAAGGACCTCTCGATGTACTCCGTCGAGGACTACACCCGCGTCAAGCACGTCATGAGCAACCTCGACGCGTAACGCTCTCAGAAAGGAATCACCTCACCATGGACATCACGTACCGCCTCGAGCAGAAGCGCAGGGTCCTCGGGGACTTCCCCGGCCCCAAGTCCCTTGAGCTCGCCGCACGGCGCGCCGCGAGCGTCGCCAAGGGCGTCGCCTCCTCCGTCCCCGTCTACGTCGCCGACGCCGACGGCGGCGTGATCCACGACGTCGACGGCAACTCGTTCATCGACCTCGGCTCGGGCATCGCGGTGACGACCGTCGGCGCCTCCGACGCCGCCGTCGTCGGCGCCGTCAAGGAGCAGGTGGAGCATTTCACGCACACGTGCTTCATGGTCTCCCCATACGAGGGCTACGTCGCCGTGGCCGAGAAGCTCAACCAGCTCACGCCGGGCGAGCACGAGAAGCGCACGGTCCTGTTCAACTCGGGCGCCGAGGCCGTCGAGAATGCCGTCAAGATCGCGCGCGTCGCGACGGGCCGCAACGCCGTCGTCGCCTTCGATCACGCGTACCACGGACGCACGAACCTCACGATGGGCCTCACGGCGAAGGCGATGCCGTACAAGTCCGGCTTCGGCCCGTTCGCGGGCGAGATCTACCGCGCCCCGATGAGCTACCCGTTCCGCGAGGAGAACCCGCAGATCACGGGCAAGGAGGCCGCCGAGCGGGCGATCCTCATGATCCAGAAGCAGATCGGCGCCGAGCAGGTCGCGGCCATCATCATCGAGCCGATCCAAGGCGAGGGCGGCTTCATCGTCCCGGCCGACGGCTTCCTGCCCCGCATCGCCGAGTTCGCCAAGGAGAACGGCATCGTCTTCATCGCGGACGAGGTCCAGTCGGGCTTCTGCCGCACCGGCGAGTGGTTCGCCGTGCAGCACGAGGGCGTCGTGCCGGACCTCATCACGACGGCGAAGGGCATCGCCGGCGGGATGCCCCTCTCCGCGGTCACGGGCCGCGCGGAACTGCTCGACGCCGTCCACGGCGGCGGCCTCGGCGGAACGTACGGCGGCAACCCGGTCGCCTGCGCGGCAGCCCTCGCCGCCATCGAGACGATGGACACCCAGAACCTTCGGGGCCGGGCGCGCGAGATCGAAGCCACGGTCAAGCGCCGCATCGGCGCACTGCGCGATGAGCTCGGCGCGGACAGCATCATCGGCGAGCTCCGGGGCCGCGGCGCCATGCTTGCGATCGAGTTCGTCAAGAAGGGCAGCGCGGCCACGACCAAGCAGCCCGACGCGGACGCGACCAAGCGGATCGCCGAGCACTGCCTCAAGGAGGGCGTCATCATCCTCACGTGCGGGACCTACGGCAACGTGATCCGCCTGCTTCCGCCGCTCGTCATCAGCGATGAGCTCCTCGCCGACGGTCTCGACGTACTCGAGGCGGCCATCCGAGCGAACTCCTGACGCTTGCCTGATCACCCCGCCTGAGACACGGCGTCGCTGCGCGCGCGGACCACGCGCGCAGCGACGGCCCGTGCGCGCTCTCGTTTTCGTGACGTAGAGTCGGCGTCATGCGGTATGTGGTCGGCTACCAGTCGGACGAACGCGGACGGGACGCGGTCGCGCTCGCCGTCGCGATTGCCCGCGCCCAGGGCGCGAAGCTCGACATCATGCTCGTCCTCGGCGAGGACGCTCCGTATGTTGCGGCCAACCCGGAGGGGAAGCGCGTCAACGCGGAGGAACAGCACGTCCTCAGTGCGCAGCGCACGGCCCTCGCCGTCGTTCCGAAGGACGTCGAAGCCGAGTTCCATGTGCGCCAGGGCAGTTCGGCGGCGGCCGTCCTCATTGAGACGGCCGTGGAGTTCGAGGCCGCACTCATCGTCGTCGGCGCCGCGAGCAACGGCCTGTTCAAGCGCTACACGGTGGGCACGGTCGCCAACGCACTCCTGCACGCGTCGCCCATACCCGTTGCCCTCGCGCCGCGCGGGTACACGCGGACGGAGCCCATCGAGCGGCTCACGGCGTTCATCGGCCAGAGGCAGGGCGCGGACGCCGCGATCGACGTCGCGCTCGTCGCCGCAGGGCGCCGCGACGTTCCTTTGCGGTTCGTCTCCCTCGTGGAGCTCGACGCGCGGGGCGAGCACGGCGAGAGCGTCAACGCCGCGCATCGGCACGCGAACACCGTCCTTACCGAGGCTGCTCGGCGCCTGCCCAAAGAGCATGAAGCGAGCGTCGAGGTGGCCCACGGGCGGACGTTCGAGGAGGCCGTCGACAGCGTCGACTGGCTCGAGGGCGAGCTCGTGATCATCGGCTCGAGCCGGCTCGCCCAGAAGCGGCGCCTCTTCCTGGGCTCGACCGCCAACAAGATCCTTCGGGTGCTCCCGGTACCGCTCGTCGTCGTGCCCCTCGAATACGAGCGTGCGGAGTCCCACCCCCTCGGATAGCGGCGGTTCCGGGTCGTTCCGCGCGAGGCTGGGCAATGTGCCGGGCGCGGATCATGATAGTTCCATGGACTTCGCGGCCAGCATCGCCACGGCGGAAACGGGCGGAGAGCGCTCGCTCGCGGAAACCTCCAGTCTCCTGATCCGGCACCACAAGACGGGCGCGGCTCGCATCTCGATCGGCCTGCCGACCGGAGGCCACATGCTGCACTTGGCCGCGGCCACCTGCCTCTTCAACGACCTCCACACTGCCGCAGCCCAGCGGGGTCTGCGTCTCGGCCCGGTGTCCGTTCGAGCCGACGGCGGCTTCGACGACACCATGACCTCCTCGACCGGGATCCAGATCACGGTCGAGATCTGCGGGGAGGCTGCCGCCGACGAGCTGCGCACCCTCGTCCTCGAGACGTTCGAGGTCTCGACTGTTGCGTGCATCCTCAGGCGCGCCACGAGCGTTGAGATCACGGATATCACCGCGCGGACGACGGCGCCGAGCGGCTCCGCGTGAGCGTCGCCCCCGCTCGCTCCCTCCGCGGCCGTCCCCCCGCATGACCGTTCCTCGACGGCACGGCCGTTCCT
>NZ_DAIUJO010000004.1:0-58612 GCF_036848755.1 Sinomonas sp.
CCGGAACCCCACCAGAACACTCTGGCCCGCTCCGAAGCAACTTTCCAAACCTACCCGCTCAGCCTCACGGAGTCAAACCGGCCGGTTGGCCAGCGGACGCTGTGCTGTTGAGCAAGGGAGTCTTCGCGCCGCCCTTCTCGGTGGCGCGGGATATGACTATACCACCCTCCGGGCGACGGTGCCAACCGTCCAGCCAGCACAGGCCGAGGGCCCGGAATCCGCGGATCCCGGGCCCTCCCGCGCGCTGCTTCAGCCATCACGTTGCGTCACGTCATGGCGCTGACGGAACGCCTCACTCCTGCGAGTCTGGCACGAGGTACACGGCGCCGAGCGGGGGGAGCGTCAGGGTCACGGCCGCTGGCTTTCCGTCCCACTCGCGCGCTTCGGCCATGACCAGGCCGCCGTTCGTGACCCCCGAGCCTCCGTACTCCGTCGCGTCCGTGTTGACGACCTCGCGCCAGGCCCCACTCAGGGGAACCCCCGCCGTGTAGTCGAGGTGCGGGTTGCCGGCGAAATTGACGAGGCAGACGAGGGGCTGGCCGTCGGCGGACCAGCGGATGAACGAGAGGACGTTGTGGTCGCCGTCGTCCCCCCGGATCCATTCGAACCCAGCCGGGTCATTGTCCTGGCTGTAGAGGGCCGGCGTCTCCCGGTACACCGCGTTGAGGTCGCGGAGCAGTCGCTGAAGGCCCTTGTGCGGCTCGGTGTCGGCGAGCCACCAGTCGAGGCCGTGCTCCTGGTTCCACTCTCCTTCCTGCCCGAACTCGCAGCCCATGAAGATGAGCTGCTTGCCGGGGTGCGCCCACTGGTATGCGTAGAAGGCACGAAGGTTGGCCAGCTGCTGCCACCGGTCCCCCGGCATCTTGCGCAGCATCGAGCCCTTCCCGTGGACCACCTCGTCATGGCTGATGGGCAGCAGGAAGTTCTCGCTGAACGCGTACATGATCGAGAAGGTGATCTGGTTGTGGTGCCAGCGGCGGTTGACCGGGTTCTCGTGCATGTACTGGAGCGAGTCGTGCATCCACCCCATGTTCCATTTGAGCCCGAAGCCGAGCCCGTTCATCGAGGTCGGCTTCGTGACGCCCGGGAAGGCCGTGGATTCTTCCGCAATCATGACGATGCCAGGGCTCCGCTTGTACGCCGTCGCGTTCGCCTCCTGGAGGAAGGAGATCGCCTCGAGATTCTCGCGGCCACCGAACTGGTTGGGCCTCCACTGGCCTTCCTCGCGCGAGTAGTCCAGGTAGAGCATCGACGCGACCGCATCCACCCGGAGGCCGTCGATGTGGTACTCCTCGAACCAGAACAGGGCATTGGCGACGAGGAAGTTCCGGACCTCGGTGCGCCCGAAGTTGAAGATGTAGGTGCCCCAATCCGGGTGCTCGCCCTGCATCGGGTCGGCATGCTCATAGAGCGGCTCCCCGTCGAAGCGGGCGAGGGCCCACTCGTCCTTGGGGAAGTGGGCGGGCACCCAGTCGACGATCACTCCGATGCCGGCCTGGTGGAGTTGGTCGACGAGGTAGCGGAAATCGTCGGGATGGCCGAATCGCGAGGTCGGCGCATAGTAGGACGTCACCTGATAGCCCCACGATCCGCCGAACGGGTGCTCGGCAACCGGCATGAACTCGACGTGCGTGAAGCCCATCTCCTTGACGTACTCGACGAGTTCCGTCGCGAGTTCGCGGTAGCTGAGCCCTGGCCGCCAGGAGCCGAGGTGCACCTCGTAGACGCTCATGGGGAGGTTGTGGGGGTCTCGCACAGCGCGCGCCCGCATCCACTCCTCATCCTTGAACGCGTACCGCGACTCGACGACGCGCGAGGCGGTGCGTGGCGGGACCTCGGTCCCGAACGCCATCGGATCCGCGCGCTCGATCCAGTGGCCAGCCTTGGTGAGGATGCCGAACTTGTAGCACGCCCCTGCTACAACGCCGGGGATGAAGATCTCCCAGACCCCCGAGGAGCCCAGGCTCCGCATCGCGTGCTCGCGTCCGTCCCAGCCGTTGAAGTCGCCCTTCACCTGGACCGCCTGGGCATTGGGGGCCCAGACGGCGAACGCCGTTCCCTCGATGTCCCCCATGACCGAGTGGAAATGCTGGACCCGGGCGCCCAGCGCCTTCCACAGCTGCTCGTGGCGGCCCTCTCCGATGAGGTAGAGGTCCAGCTCGCCGAGCGTCGGCATGAACCGGTACGGCTCGTCGACGTTCACCATGTGGCCGTCGCCGTACTCGACCTCGAGCCGATAGTCCGGGACGCCGCCGTCTTCCCTTGGGGGGAGCACGACGACCCAGACCCCGTGCGACTCGTGGTGGAGCGGAACGCGACCTTCCGGGGTGATCACGGTGACTCCGGTCGCGAGGTGCTTGACCGTCCGGATGGTCACCGACCCGTCTTCGCTGAGATGGGGGCCGAGGACTGCATGCGGTGCGTGGAACGATCCGGACGCGACGCGGCTCAGGACATCCTGTGGGATCGGGATCGGCGCGACCGAATCCACCCTCCCCCGAGCCTCGGCACCCTCCTGCTCAGTGTGCTCCGACACGTCATTCTCCTCTCCTGGACGGCCTGTCACCGTCGGTTCTGCAAGTCTGCTGGGGGCGAGGGCTTCGGCAGCGCCGCCCTCGGGAACGTAGGCGCTCAGCGCTGTGCGCACCGCGCGGAGCGGGATCTCGGCCCAGGCCGGCCGGTTACGCTCCTCATACGCGACCTCGTAGAGCGCCTTGTCGAGCCAGAGGGCCGCAAAGAGCGGCCCCCCGAACGGGTCCGGCTGAGGCAGTACCTCGGCGTAGCCCTCCCAGAACGCATGGCCCGCGGCGTCCGCCCAGCCGACGGGAACGCGGGCCGCTGGAACCGTGCGCTCGGCGGCGCCGGCCGCGTAGTCGAAGGAGCGCAGCATTCCGACGACGTCGCGCAGCGGCACGTCCGGCCGACTGCGTTCCGCGACGGGGCGCAGGGGTTCGCCCTCGAAGTCGAGGATCGCGTAGGGGCGCTCGGCGTGGTCGGGAAAGTGCAGGATCTGCCCCAGGTGAAGGTCGCCGTGGACCCTTTGGACCCTCAGCCCGCCCGCCTCACCGGCCAACGTCTCCAAGAGGCGCTCGAGCGCCTCATCAGGGAGGCCGACGCTTTCACGCACTTCGCGCCACGCCGTCCGGAGTCGCTCGGCGAGGACGCCCACGAACTCGATCGCGGCGTCGTTGTCGAGTTCCTCGCTGCCCAAGCTCGCCTCGAGCGCCTGGTGGACCCGCGCCGTCGCCCCTCCGAGCCCACGCGCATGCCCGGAGAAGTCCTCACCCGCCGCAGCGGCGTCGAGCGCGAGCTGCCACAGGTCCTTCCCCCCGGGGAGGAATTCATGGACGACGGCGAGCTGACCGCGCGCTGACCCGTTCCCGTGGAGGCGCCACGCGCCGTCGACCCATCCGAGAGTCGCGGGAACGTCGGCGGCGCCGGCGCGGGCGAGTGCCGCGCCCAGCTCGACCTCGGGGTTGAGTCCGTCGGCCGGCTGACGCAGCACCTTGACCATCGCCTCGGCGTCGGGCGATCGAACGATGATCGACGTGTTGGACTGTTCGCTCGCCAGGACTCGGCAGGTGACGTCGCCATCCGGGATGCGGCCGGCACCGCTCGTACGGCCCCACGCCGTCCCTGCTTTCGCGGGGCCGCCCGACGAAATCAGGGCCAGGAGTGCGCGGACGAACGCGGGGTCGTGCACGCCGTCGTAGATCCATCGCGGACCGAACGCCGAATGCTCGCTCCGCCCGATGAGAGCGTGCCCGGCGTCAGGGAGGGGCACGTCCCGATAGGTCACGGGAACGTTCAGCACGACCTCGAGGCGGCCGGCCTTGACCCTGACGAGGTGGATCTCGATGTCCACCTTCCCCTCGGGGTCCTCGAGCCGGACGCTTCCGGTGCGGGCAAACTCGGCCTGACGGCCCTTGGCGGGGTACCACCGCTGAGACGGAAGCCAGCGTTCGAGAAGCTCGGCGAGCGGTGGGGTGAGGATGGGCTCTTCTTCGGTATGCGTCATTCGACCAGTTCCCCCTCGTGAGTGACGGCACCACTCGCGGTGATGATCGGCATCGCCTGCGTGAACGGACTGCTCGGGACGCTCCCGGCGCTGCGGATCCGGAGCCAGTAGTACCCGTGCGGGCCCAAGGTCACATGGAACCGGCCATCGGGCCCGACCTGCGAGAACGGCTCGCCGCCGAAGAGGTCACGGAGTCCGCGTCCCTCGAAGCCCGCGAGGTCAAGGTGCGAAGCGACGGGGTGACCGGAGAGATTGAAGACGCACAGGACGGTCTCGCCGGGTTCGCCGGGGACCGCGTTCGGCTTGAGCTCGCGGACGAATGCGAGCACCTGCTCGGCATCGGCGTCGATGTTCCGGTACGAGCCGAGCCCGAACACCGGATGCCCCCGACGGACGCCGAGGATGTTCCTCGTCCAGCGCAGGAGCGAGCCCGAGTGCGCCATCTCGGCTTCCACGTTCGCCATCGAGTAGTTGTAGACAAGCGATTGGATGGTCGGCAGGTAGAGCTTGCCGGGGTCCGCGACCGAGAACCCGGCGTTGCGGTCGGGGTTCCACTGCATCGGGGTGCGGACGGCGTCGCGGTCCTGGAGCCAGATGTTGTCGCCCATGCCCACCTCGTCCCCGTAGTAGAGGAAGGGGCTGCCCGGAAGCGAGAGCAGGAGCGCGTTGATGAGCTCGATCTCATGCCGGGAGTTGTCGAGGAGCGGCGCGAGACGACGCCGGATGCCGATATTGGCCCGCATCCGCGGGTCCGATGCGTACCACCCGAGCATCGCCTCGCGCTCCTCGATCGTGACCATCTCGAGCGTGAGCTCGTCGTGGTTCCGGAGGAACGTGCCCCACTGGGCGCCCGAGGGGATATCCGGGGTGTCGACCATCGTGTCGATGATCGGCTTGGCCCGCTGGTCGCGGAGGGCGTAGTACAGACGAGGCATGATCGGGAAGTGGAAGGCCATATGGCACTCCGGTGCCTCCTCGGAGCCGAAGTACTCGACCACCTCATGCGGGGGCTGGTTCGCCTCGGCGATGATGATGCGGCCCGGGTATTTCTGGTCCATCATTGCGCGGAGCTTGACCAGGAACTCGTGGGTCGCGGGCAGGTTCTCGCAGTTGGTGCCCTCCTCCTCGAAGAGGTAGGGGATCGCGTCCGCCCGGATCCCGTCGACGCCCTGGTCCAGCCAGAACTTGAAGACGTCGAAGACAGCATCGACGACGGCTGGGTTCTCGAAGTTGAGGTCCGGCTGGTGGCTGAAGAAGCGGTGCCAGAAGAACTGGCGTCGGATGGGGTCGAACGTCCAGTTCGACTCCTCCGTGTCGATGAAGATGATGCGAGCGTCGGTGTACTTCTGGTCCGTATCGCTCCATACATAGAAGTCGCCGTAGGGCCCGTCCGGGTTTCGCCTCGACTCCTGGAACCAACGGTGCTGATCGGAAGTGTGGTTGAGCGGAAGGTCGATGATGATCCGCACGCCCCGGGCGTGGGCCTCCGCGACGAGGCGCTGGAAGTCGCTGATCGAGCCGAATTCGGGCAGCACCGACTCGTAGTCCGAGACGTCGTAGCCTCCGTCACGGAGCGGCGACTCGAAGAAGGGGGGCAGCCAGAGGCAGTCGACGCCGAGCCATTGAAGATAGTCGAGCTTGTCGATGAGGCCTTGGATATCGCCAGATCCGTCGCCGTTCGCGTCCGCAAAAGCCCTGACGAGAACCTCGTAGAACACCGCCTTGCGATACCAGTACGGATCGTGTTGGAGACCTGGCGCGTTCACATTGAAGTTCTGCTTCGCCTGCTGGCCTAGGTTCATCTGGCGTGTGCTCCTTCCGACGGTCTTGCCGACGTGTCCGGGCAGTGAGGCTACGGTAGCGCCAGCCGCTGCGGTCGGCTAGCGCACCATCCCGCCGCCTAGCGCCGCACGTGCAGGATGTGCGCGGGCTCGACATAGGCGTCGAGCCGGACGTAGTTGTCTGCTCCCCACTGCCAGCTTTGCCCCGAAATGAGGTCGTCAACACGGAACTTGCCCTCGCTGTCGAAAAGCTCGGGGTCGAGGTCGAGCGATTCGAGGTCGAGATGCACCGACGATTCGCGCGCGCTGTGCGGGTCGACGTTGACGACGACGATGAGCGTGTCCTTGGTTCCGTCCTCGAGGACCTTGTGCTTCGAGAACACGATCGTGGCGTCGTCCGTGCTCCAGTGCAGCGTGAGGTTCTGGAGGTCCTCGAGCGCCGGGTGGGCGCGACGGATCTCATTGAGCCGCGTGATGTAGGGAGCGAGCGAACGGCCCTCGGCCTCGGCCTGCGCCCAGTCGCGCTGCTTGTACTCGTACTTCTCGTTGTCGATGTACTCCTCGGCGCCGGGGCGCGCCACATGCTCGAAGAGCTCGAACCCGGCATAGACACCCCACGTCGGCGCGGCCATGGACGCGAGCACCGCACGGGCCTTGAACGCCGGAATCCCGCCGTACTGCAGGTACTCCGTGAGGATGTCCGGCGTGTTGACGAAGAGGTTCGGCCGGTAGAAGGGCGCCCAGTCCTTCGAGATCATCGTGAAGAACTCTTCGAGTTCAGTCCGCGTGTTCCGCCACGTGAAATATGTGTAGGACTGCTGGAAGCCTGCCCGCCCGAGGGCCTTCATCATCGCCGGGCGGGTGAACGCCTCCGCGAGGAAGACGATGTCGCCGTGCTCCTCGTTGACCTTGCCGATGAGCCATTCCCAGAACCACACGGGCTTGGTGTGCGGGTTGTCGACTCGGAAGATCCTCACCCCGTGGTCGATCCACAGGTTGACGATCCGCAGCACCTCCTTGCTGAGGCCCTCCGGATCGTTGTCGAAATTGAGCGGGTAGATGTCCTGGTACTTCTTGGGCGGGTTCTCAGCGTACGCAATGGAGCCGTCCACGCGCGTCGTGAACCACTCGGGGTGAGACTCGACCCACGGGTGGTCGGGCGACGCCTGGAGCGCGAGGTCGAGCGCCACCTCGAGGCCGACCTCGTGCGCACGTGCCACGAACGCGTCGAAGTCGTCGAACGTGCCGAGGTCGGGGTGGATCGCGTCGTGGCCGCCCTCCGGCGAGCCGATGGCCCAGGGGGAGCCCGGGTCGCCGGGGCCGGCGTTCAGCGAATTGTTGGGCCCCTTGCGGAACGCCCGCCCGATCGGGTGCACCGGCGGGAGGTAGATGACGTCGAAGCCCATGGCGGCCACGCCGGGGAGGCGTTCAGCCGCCGTCCGGAAATTGCCGGAGGTCCACTCGCCCGTCTCGAGATTGCGGTAAGCCCCCTCGGAGCGGGGGAAGAACTCGTACCAGGCGCCGCGCCCGGCCCGATCGCGCTCGACCAGAATCGGAAAATGCTCCGTCTCGGTCACAAGCTCGCGGATCGGCATGCGCTCGATGACACCAAGAATCTCGGGAGTTTCCCCGGCCGCGAGCCGCTCCTCGACAGGCCGATTCGCATCAGCGAGAATCCCAGCCGCCGCCCGCAGAATGTCGCGATCGGCATCGGGGCGATCGTCGTCGCCGGCCGCGTCGCCCAAGAGCTGGGCGCCTTCGGCGAGCATGAGCTCAACGTCCACTCCGGCAGCGACCTTGATGTCGGCGTTGTGGTGCCACGTGCCGTACCTGTCGTGCCACGCCTCGATCGTGAACGTCCAGAGGCCGGGCTTGCCCGGGGTCAGCACCCCTCCCCAGCGATCGAGCCCCGGGCCCAACGACTCGAGCCGAACCCGCTGCTTCTCCTTGCCGCGCGGGCTGTAGAGGACAGCGGTGACCCCGAGCGCGTCGTGCCCTTCGCGGGTGGCGGTCGCCGTGACCAGGATCTGCTCGCCCGGCAGCGCCTTCGCTGGGAACCGGCCTCCCTCGACGAGAGGCGAGACGTCCGTGATGGGGAACCGTCCGAAGCGGAGCTTGTTGGGAAGCGCGGTCTCGAGTCCAGGCACTGCGGAATCCTTTCGCGGCGGACACAGCCCCAGGGGTCGACGCGCAACCGCCGATCCGCGAGGGCCGATTCATGCGCCACGATAGCCGGACCCGCTGACGAAAGCGAAGGGGTTGACACGCGAGCGAGTCGGGTAATGAGGCCGGATGCGCGTCATTAGCCGGCTCGTTACCTGAGGGTATTCAGCATCGTCTCGCGCTCGGATAGGGTGGCGCACGTGAAGGCCATCCGTCGATTCACCGTCCGCACCGTCCTCCCCGAACCCATCAAGGCTCTGGCACCCCTCGCCACGAATCTGCGGTGGTCATGGCATCAGCCCACGCGCGATCTCTTCGAGAGCCTCGATCCGGACCTGTGGGCCGAGAGCCGGCACGATCCGATTGGCTTCCTGGGATCAGTCACCCGCGAGAAGCTCGCCGCCCTCGCGGCCGATCCGGACGTCGTCGCGCGCGTTGACGAGGCCGGCGAAGATCTGCGCCGCTACCTCGAGGATCCGCGCTGGTACCAGACCCTCGGAGGTGATGCCCCTCGGTGCGTCGCGTACTTCTCCCCCGAGTTCGGCATTACCGAGGTGCTGCCGCAGTACTCCGGCGGCCTCGGGATCCTCGCGGGCGACCACCTCAAGGCCGCCTCGGACCTTGGCGTGCCGCTCATCGGTGTCGGCCTGCTCTACCAGTCGGGCTACTTCAAGCAGGCCCTCTCCCGCGACGCGTGGCAGCAGGAGACGTATCCCGTGCTCGACCCTGACGCGCTCCCCCTCACGCTCGTGAAGGAGGAAGACGGGACCCCCGCCGTCGTCACCCTCCCGCTGCCCAACGGCCGCAAGCTGCACGCGTACATCTGGCGCGCCGACGTCGGCCGGGTACCCCTCCTCCTGCTCGACTCGAACGTGCCGACGAACGACGACGGCGCACGCGCCGTCACGGACCGGCTCTACGGAGGGGGCGGGGACCACCGCCTCCAGCAGGAACTCCTCCTCGGGATGGGCGGGGTCAAGGCCCTCCGCATCTTCGAGCGTCTCACCGGCTGCCCCCAGCCCGAGGTCTTCCACACGAACGAGGGCCACGCGGGCTTCCTCGGGATCGAGCGGATCCAGGAGCTCATGGCTGCCGCGGACCCGCTCAGCTGGGACGAGGCGCTCGTTGCGGGCCGCGCGTCGACCGTCTTCACGACCCACACCCCCGTCGCGGCCGGCATCGACCGCTTCGATGCCGCTCAGATCAAGTACTTCTTCGACGCCGGCCTCGCCCCCGATGTGCCCACGGGCAAGATCCTCGAACTGGGCCGCGAGAGCTACGACGGCGGCGACCCCTCCGTGTTCAACATGGCCGTCATGGGACTCCGGCTCGCCCAGCGCGCCAACGGTGTCGCCAAGCTCCACGGCGAGGTCTCGCGCGCCATGTTCTCCGGGCTCTGGCCTGGCTTCGACCATTCCGAGGTACCCATCACGTCCGTGACGAACGGCGTGCACGTCCCCACGTGGATCGACCCGAGCGTCACGACGATGGCCGAGCTCATGGAGCCCGGCGCAGCCGTGGGCGGGCGCTGGGACCTCGTGTTCAACGTGAGCGACGAGGAGATCTGGGCGGTCCGCCGCAAGCTCCGCGGTCGCCTCATCGAGGACGTCCGACGGCGGCTGCGCGCCTCGTGGAAGAAGCGCGGCGCCGCTGACGCCGAGCTCCAGTGGACCGACACCGTGCTGGATCCCGACGTGCTCACGATCGGCTTCGCCCGCCGCGTTCCGACGTACAAGCGGCTCACGCTCATGCTGCGCGACCCCGTCCGGCTCAAGCGGCTCCTGCTCGACCCGGAGCATCCGGTCCAGATCGTGGTGGCGGGAAAGTCGCATCCGGCCGACGACGCGGGCAAGCGGATGATCCAGGACCTCGTCAGGTTCACGGACGACCCAGAGGTCCGGCATCGCATCGCGTTCCTCCCGAACTACGACATCGCGATGGCCCGCACCCTCTTCCCGGGCTGCGACGTGTGGCTCAACAACCCGTTGCGCCCGCTCGAGGCCTGCGGAACCTCCGGGATGAAGGCTGCCATCAACGGCTCCCTCAACCTCTCCGTGCTGGACGGCTGGTGGGACGAGATGTACGACGGTCAGAATGGCTGGGCCATCCCGACCGCGGGAGACAAGGCGAGCGCCCAGGAACGCGATGACGTCGAGGCCGCGGCACTCTACGACCTCCTCGAGAACCAGATCGCGCCCCGCTTCTATGGCGTCCCCAACCGCGCCGCGGGCGCGGACTCGGCGGGCGCGGCCGGGCCGTCCTTCGACGGGCCGCTCGGCGTGCCGAAGAGCTGGATCTCCATGATCAAGCACACGCTCTCGCACCTCGGACCCGCCGTTTCCGCCGACCGCATGCTCGGGGACTACGTCCGCGAGCTCTACACGCCGGCGGCGACCTCCGGCCGCTCCGCCCGCTCCGACGACTTCCGCCAGGCCCGCGAGCTCGCGGCCTGGACGAAGCACGTTCGGACGAACTGGTCCCAGGTGCACGTCGAGCACATCGACTCGAGCGGGCTCTCCGAGGTGCCTCAGATCGGCGACACGCTGCACGTCAACGCCTACCTCAACCTCGGGGTGCTCAACCCGGCGGACGTCCTCGTCGAGCTCGGCTACGGTCGGGTCGACGACAGCGACGAGCTGACGCACACGCGCATCGAGGAGCTCGAGGCAGCGCAGAACCTGGGCAACGGCCGGTACATGTTCACCGGGAAGGCCATGATCGAGCACTCGGGCCCGTTCGGCTACACCGTGCGGGTCATGCCGAAGCACGAGGGCCTGGCCTCGAAGGCCGAGCTCGGGCTCGTGGTCAACGCAGGCTAGGCCTCTACGGCGTCTTCCCGTACGGCGTCCGCACAGCAGGCCTCACCTGCTGTGCGGAAGCGCCGAGGCGCGCCCGGTAGATCGTGAGCGACCACGGCTCGGCGACATCCGCCTGACCGCTTGCGAACACGGTGCCGATGCGCTGCTCACCGCGCGGCGCGGTCGAGTACCGCAGTTCGAACGCGTACTCGTTCCCGAAGGGCTCGGGGAACACGAGAGTCTTCTCCTCGGGGCTCCCGTTGATCACGACAAGTCCGTCGAGGTACCCCTCGCGCGAGCCGAGCAGGAACTGCAGGACGCGCTGGCGCGGGTCCTGCCAGCGATCGGGGTCCATGGTCCGCCCGTCGGAGCCGAACCAGTGGAAGTAGTTGCTCTCCTCCCGCGCGGGGTAGCTCGGCGGCTGCCGCTCGAGGAAGTCACGGCGGATCCGGATCAGCCACCGGGTGTGGTCGAGGAGCTCTTGCCCCGCCGAGTCGAGGTTCCAATTGAGCCACGTCGTCTCGTTGTCCTGGCAGTAGGCGTTGTTGTTGCCCTGCTGCGTCCGGCCGAACTCGTCGCCCGCCGTGATCATGGGAACGCCGAGGGACACCATGAGGGTGGCCATCATGTTCTTGGCCGACTGGGTGCGCGCGGCGATGATCGACTCGACTTCCGTTCGACCCTCGAAGCCGTGGTTGTAGCTCCGGTTGTGGGTTGCGCCGTCGCGATTCTGCTCGCCGTTCGCCTCGTTGTGCTTCCGGTGGTACGCGGTGAGGTCAGCGAGCGTGAAGCCGTCGTGGGCGGTGACGAAGTTGATCGACGCAATCGCGGTGCGCCCGGATCCGGCGAAGAGCCCGTGCGAGCCGGAGAGGACGTCGGCGAGGCGCGCCGTCGGTCCGCCGAGGCCTCCGCTCTCGATCGCACCCCGGTCGGAGAGCCAGAAGTCGCGGACGGTGTCGCGGTAGTGGTCGTTCCAGTCCGCCCAGCCCTGAGGGAAACGGCCGGTCTGCCAGCCGCCCATGCCCACGTCCCACGGCTCGGCGATGAGCTTGGTCCGCGACACGACGGGGTCCGCGGCCGAAGCCACGAGGAAGGGATGCAGGGGCGTGAACTGGTGCTGGGCGTCCCGGCAGAGGGTCACCGCAAGGTCGAAGCGGAAGCCATCGATCTGATAGTCCTCGGCCCAATAGCGCAGGGAGTCGAGCGCCAGCTGGACGACGCGCGGATTGCCGAAGTCGAGGGCGTTCCCGCAGCCCGTCGTGTCGATGTACCGGCCCTCGGGATCGGTACGGTAGTAGTTCGCGTCCCCGAGCCCGCGGAAGTTCACGAGCGGGCCGTTCGGCCCCTCCTCGGCGGTGTGGTTGTAGACGACGTCGAGGATCACCTCGATGCCCGCGGCGTGCAGGAGTTTGACCATGCCCTTGACCTCGTCCTGCACCGCCTGGGGGCCGGCTGCCTGGGCCGCAGCAGTTGCGTACGCGGGGTGGGGGGCGAAGAAGGCCGCGGTGTTGTAGCCCCAGTAGTTCTCGAGGCCGAGGTCTTGGAGGTGCGACTCGTCGAGGTGGACGTGGATGGGAAGGAGCTCGACGGCCGTGATCCCGAGCTGGTGCAGGTGCGCGATCATCACCGGGTGTGCCATGCCCGCGTAGGTCCCGCGCAGTTCCTCGGGGATGTCCGGATGGCGCATGCTCTGACCGCGTACGTGGGCCTCGTAGATGATCGAGTCGCGCCACGGAATGCCAGGCTTGCCGACGCCTCCCCAGTCGAAGTGGTCGTGCACACGTAGGCCCATGAGCTGCTCGCGGTCCGCCTCGCCGGCCCCGTCCGGGAGTTCGACCCCCACGACAGCCCTGGCGTACGGGTCGAGGAGCAGCTTGGTCTTGCCGGGTCCCGGCACTTTGCCATTCCCGCCCGTGCGCGCGGCGAACGCGTAGCGGGTCCCCTCAGGCATTCCGGCCACGAGGCCGTGGTGCACGCCGTCGGTGAGCTCGGGCAACGGCTCCTTGTGCCACGTTCCGGCCTGGTCGATGAAGTGCACGTCGACGGCGTCGAGCGCCGGCGCGTAGACGGCCAAGTTGACGGTCTGGCTCGCCTGCTGTTCGGCGCTGCGTGCCGGCGTGAGGCCGAGCGGGAACGGCTGCGATGGGGTGACCACGAAGGCCAACGGCATCGTCATGTTGCTGCTCATCGCGCCCATCCTACTGTCGTCGGCTGACCACGAGGTTGCGAGTGCCTAGAGGCTGACCCGGTTCGCGAGCACCGGAAGGATCCGCCGCGCCTCGTCGACGCTCTCAGGGTCAATGTCCGCATAGAGGATCTCGGGGCCGTCGCCCGCCCGTTCGATGAGCTTGCCATAGGGGCCGACGACGGCGCTCCGGCCGATGCCCGTCGGGGCACCCCGGCGCGCCTCGACGCCCGCGGCGGAGGGATCCGACTGCCCGCACGCGAGCACGTAGCTGGTCGTATCCGCGGCCCGGGCTCGCACGAGGAGGTCCCATTGTTCCGCCTTACCCGGCCCCGCCCCCCACGACGCACAGACGATCTGAACCTGTGCTCCGGCTGCGGCGTTGGCGGTGAAGAGGGCCGGGAAGCGCACGTCGTAGCACGTCGCCAGGCCGAAGGTGACGCCGTCCAGCGTGAAGCGGCGGGGCTCAGTGCCCGCCGTGACCGTCTCCGACTCCTTGAAGCCGAACGCGTCGTACAGGTGGATCTTGTCGTAGTGCGCATCGATGCCGCGCCCGTGGACGAGCAGCGTGTTGCGCACCGTCCCCGGCTCCCCCGGGGTGAACATCCCGACCACGACGACGACGCCTGCCTCGTCCGCCGCGGCGCGCACCGCCGTCGCCCACGGGCCGTCGAGCGGCTCGGCGACGTCGACGAGCGGGTTGCCGAAGGCCCGCATGCTGGCCTCGGGGAAGACGACGACGCTCGAGTGGCGCGCTGCCGCCTCGCGGATGCCGGCTCGGACGAGGTCGAGGTTGGCCTCGAGGTCGCGCCCGGTGGTGAGCTGTACGAGGGCTACACGCACGCTCATCAGCGGGTCCCTGCCCGCCGGGTGGAGACCTCGTAGAGGGAGATCGCCACCGCCATCCCCGCGTTGAGGGACTCCATGGTGGAATCGATGGGGATCGAGACGATCTGGTCGCACAGCTCACGGGTGAGGCGCGAGAGCCCCTTGCCCTCCGAGCCGACGACGAGGACGATCGGCTCGGTCGCCAGCTCGAGTCCGGGAAGCTTCACGTCGCCTTCTCCGTCGAGGCCGAGCACGAAGTACCCGGCCTCCTTGGCCTGACGCAGCACGGTGTTGAGGTTGGCCGCCTTCGCGACGGGGACGCGGACGGCCGCCCCTGCGCTCGTCTTCCAGGCCGCGGCTGTCATCCCTACGCTGCGACGCTCGGGCACAATCACCCCGTGGCCGGAGAAGGCCGAGACAGAGCGGATGATGGCGCCGAGGTTGCGCGGATCGGTGATCCCGTCGAGTGCGACGAACAGCGGCATCGAGGGAATGTGGCCCTTTCGCCATTTCTCCATCGTCGCCTCGACGAGCTCGAACGCGTCGGGATACTCGTACTGCGGGACCTGGAGGGCGAGACCTTGATGGATCGCGTCGCCGGTCATGCGGTCGAGCTCGGGCTTCTGGGCCTCGAGCAGTGGGATCCCGGCCTCGGCCGCGAGCTTCATGGACTCGCGGACGCGATCGTCCATCTCGATCCGCACGGCAACGTAGAGCGTCTTCGCGGGGACGCCCGCGCGGAGCGCCTCGACGACGGAGTTGCGTCCCGTGACCATCTCCTCCATGCCCTTGGGCCGGCCGCCGCCGCGCCCCTCGGCGAGGCGGCCGGGCTGCCCCTGGCGCTTCGACGCCGAACGGGCCGCGAGTTCCTTGGCCCGATGGGCCTTGTGGTACACGCGATCCTCGGCCTTCGGTGTCGGGCCCTTGCCTTCGAGGGCCTTGCGCCCGTGGCCGCCGGTGCCGACGGTCGCACCCTTCTTGTTGGTCTTGCGCGCGCCGGGGCGCCCGTTGCCGGCCATCTATGCTCCCGTTCCGGTTGTGCTGGTCTGAGGTTGCGCGAGGCTCCAGGTGGCCCCGTCGCTCGAATCTTCGACAAGGATCCCTGCCGCGGAGAGGGACTCCCGGATCGCGTCAGCGGCCGCCCAGTCCTTCGCCGCGCGGGCCTCCGCGCGGGCCTCGAGCTGCGCGGCGACGAGCCTGCCCAGCGCGTGGTGCGCGACGTCGTCGGACGTTTGGCCTACGAGGCCCGCAGCATCCAGGCCGAGCACGAAGGTCATCGCGAGGACCTCGCCGAGGGCTTGGCCCACGGTCTCCACGTCTCCCTCGGCGAGCGCGCTGTTGCCTCGCCGCACGGTCTCGTGGAGGACGGCGAGCGCTTGCGGGATGTTGAGGTCATCGTCCATCGCCGCGGCGAACGCTGGCGGCACCGAAGCCGCCGTCACGTCGCGGGCCGGGCTCGCGCCGTCGTCCGCTGCCCTCGTTCCCCCGGCTCCCGCCTTCGCGCGTGCCTTCTCGATGAAGCCGTCGATGCGCTCGACCGCGGCCGCGGCCTCCTGAAGGGAGGTCGGGCGGTAGTCGAGGACCGAACGGTAGTGGGCCTGCCCGAGGTAGTAGCGGACCACGCGCGGGCTCGCGAGCGCGAGCATCTCCGCCGGTGACACGACGTTCCCGATGGACTTCGACATCTTCTCGCCCTCGAACGTCACCATGCCGTTGTGCATCCAGAAGTTGGCGAACCCGTCGCCGGCCGCGGTCGACTGGGCCAGCTCGTTCTCGTGGTGCGGGAAGCGCAGGTCGAGGCCCCCACCGTGGATGTCGAAGCGCGGGCCGAGGTACTTCGTGGCCATCGCGGAGCATTCGAGGTGCCAGCCCGGCCGCCCGCGTCCCCACGGGCTCGGCCAGCTCGCCGTCTCGGGCTCGCCGGCCTTGTGGCCCTTCCACAGCGCGAAGTCACGGGGATCCCGCTTGCCCCTCGGATCGGCGTCGGTCGCCGCCTGCATGTCGTCGATGCTCTGGCGGGTCAGGGCCCCGTACTCGGGCCAGGAGCGGACGTCGAAGTAGACGTCCCCCGAACCATCCTGGGCGGGGTACGCATGACCCCGCTCGACGAGCCGGGCGATGAGCTCGTGCATCTCGGTCATGTGGCCCGTGGCGCGCGGCTCGTAGGTGGGGCGCTGGACGCCGAGCGTCTCGTAGGCGGTCTCGAACTCCTGCTCGTACCGGTAGGCGAGCGCGAACCACGGCTCGCGCGGGCGGTAGGTGCCCTCAGGCACGAAGTCCGGCTCGAAGGACGCCTCGCTCTTGGCCAGGATCTTGTCGTCGATATCGGTCACGTTGCGGACCACGGTCGTCTCGTAGCCCCGGTACGAAAGCCACCGGGTGAGCTGGTCGAACACGATCGCCGACCGGACGTGCCCCACGTGGGGCGAACCCTGCACGGTCGCGCCGCAGTAGTACACGGTCGCCTGACCGGGCACGAGCGGAACGAAGTCGCGGACTTCCCGGGTGGCGGAGTCGTAGAAGCGAAGGGTCACTCGACAAGCGTATCGGTCGGGAGTGCGTCAGGCGTCGGCACCGGGTACACGAGCGCAGTCGCGATCGCGGCGACCCCCTCCCGCCGCCCCGTGAAGCCGAGGTGGTCGCTTGTCGTGGCCGAGACGGTCACCTGCGCACCGGCGGCCTCGGACAGGACTCGCTGCGACTCCTCACGCCGAGGGGCGAAGACGGGCCGCTGTGCGACGAACTGAACCGCGACGTTGCCGATCTCGAAGCCGGCCGCCCGGACGATCCTGGCCGCCTCGGCGAGCAGCGTCGTCCCCGACGCACCCGCGTACTCGGGGCGAGCTGTACCGAAGTGCGTGCCGAGATCGCCGACGCCGGCCGCCGAGAACAGCGCATCCGCCGCGGCGTGCGCCACGGCGTCACCGTCGGAGTGGCCGGCGAGGCCCCTCTCCCCCTCCCACAGGAGACCCCCGAGCCACAGCGGTTGGGGCTCGTCCTCGGGGGCGTACGCGTGGACGTCGACGCCGACGCCGGTGCGGGGCACGATCATGAGGCCTCCTGGGCTCTGGGTGGCTGGGCGGCGCGCTGCCGGGGGCTGGAAGCCGCCACCAGCGTCTCGGCGAGCTGCAGGTCGAGCGGTGTCGTGACCTTCAGCGAGCGCGCATCGCCGGGGACGACGTACACGGGCACGCCGAGGGACTCGACGAGCATCGCGTCGTCGGTGATCGCCGCGGCGCGGTCGAGGGGCCAGCCGTCCGACGTCCGGTGCGCGCGGAGAAGCGTCTCGGCGTCGAAGCCCTGCGGTGTCTGGACCGCGCGCAGCGTCTCCCGCGCCGGCGTCCCGGTCACGACCTCGCCTGCGATCGACGCCTCGTCGTCGACCGTGGGCGCGACGCTCTTCACCGTGTCGACGACGGGGATTGCGGGGATGACAGCTGCCGCCTTGTGCCCGAGTGCCGCGACCACCCGCTGGAAGACCTCGGGCGGCGTGAGCGGACGGGCGGCGTCATGCACGAGGACGTGCCTCGTGCCGGGCCAGAGGGCGGCGAGCGCCGCCCGGACCGACTCCGGCCTCGTTGCACCGCCCTCCACGACAGTGATCCCGGGCACGTTCGCCTCGCGCGCCCCGGGGGTCGTCTTCGGGTCAGCACCCAGCTCGGCGGCGAACCGGCGGCACACGGCCGTCAGCTCGCCGTCGCCCGCGGGGACCGAGACGCAGATCTGACGCGCTACGCCCGCAGCGACGACCCCACGGAGCGCATGGACGAGCATCGCTTCGCCGCCCACCGGCACCAGCGCCTTGGGCATTCCGTACCCCAGGCGGGTGCCTGCGCCGGCCGCAACGATGACGACGGCGACCGACGGGGTGGAGGAGGGGGCGCTCGCGGTCGAAGTCACGGGAGAAAGCCTAACGAACTCCACCTACACGAAAGCCCCCGCAGCGTTGGCTGCAGGGGCTGTCGAGAGCCTGGAATTCAGGAAGCGAGGACCTCGTCGAGGACGCTCGCCGCCTGCTCCTCATCCGTCTTCTCCGCGAGCGCGAGCTCGGAGATGAGGATCTGACGGGCCTTGGCCAACATCCGCTTCTCACCGGCAGAGAGACCCCGGTCCTGATCGCGACGCCAGAGGTCACGGACGACCTCGGCAACCTTGATCACATCGCCCGAGGCGAGCTTCTCAAGATTTGCCTTGTAACGGCGCGACCAGTTGGTCGGCTCTTCGGTGAATTCGGCACGAAGGACGTCGAATACGTGCTCGAGTCCTTCCTTGCCCACAACATCGCGGACCCCTACGAGATCCACGTTTTCAGCTGGTACTTCAATCGTCAGGTCACCCTGGGCCACTTTGAGCTTGAGGTACATCTTCTCTTCGCCCTTGATGGTGCGCATTTTGATCTCTTCGATCTTGGCTGCACCGTGGTGGGGGTAAACAACCGTCTCGCCAACCTCAAAAACCATGTGGACATTCCCCTTTCCCGCTAGCCAGTCTATCACGTCCGATAGTCCGATCCCGGCCCGGGAGGGCCCGCGATCGGCGGAATCACGCGGGAGAGCGCTTGCTGGACCACCCCTGCGGGGGGTTGACGAATCTTCAACAAAGTGCTTCACGTCACGGCATGCCACGTCGTGGAATCTACGGTCTGTCGAAATTCGGGCTACGCTAGGGGGCGACCAGACCTCTTACACCCATCCAACAGGAGCGAGCTGTGCGTTTCACTGCTTCGACCCCCGCAAAGCGCGTTGCCCTCGCGGCCGCGATTGGCGTGGGCCTGCTGACGGCCACCGGCTGCGGATACATCAACCCGCAGCAGACCGCCTCACCATACGCGGCGTCTGACGGCATCGATGCCAACGTCGGATCGCTTCAGCTGCGCAACGCACTCATCGCTTCCTCGGGCAAAGAGGGCTCCTCGCCG
Organism: Sinomonas sp.; assembly: GCF_036848755.1. Taxonomy (NCBI): domain Bacteria; kingdom Bacillati; phylum Actinomycetota; class Actinomycetes; order Micrococcales; family Micrococcaceae; genus Sinomonas; species Sinomonas sp. The sequence continues at coordinate 18,692 of NZ_DAIUJO010000004.1, forward strand.
ACACCGAGCGCTGACGCGCCCGGCCGGATGCTCGGCAGCCTCTACAACACGTCGTCGAACGACCTCTCCGTCACGCTGACGACCCCGGGCCAGAGCACCGTCAGCCTGACCATTCCGAGCAACGGCACGATTCGGCTCGAGACCGATCCGTCGCCGGTCGACTTCACCAACGTGGGCGGAGTCCCCGGCTCGCTCGTGAGCGTCAAGGTCTCCGACGGAACGTCGACCCAGGATGTTCAGATCCCGGTTCTGGACGGAACCCTCTCGCAGTACCGCCAGTACCTGCCGACGCCGTCGTCGAGCGCTTCGACCTCGGCCTCCCCGAGCTCCTCGGCCACCGCGTCCGGCTCCGCGACGCCGTCGGCCACCGCGAGCCACTAGTCGCGCCCTCCGCGCTGCGCCGCACCGACTGAACCAACGACGACGGCCGCCCACCCCGCGCGGGGTGGGCGGCCGTCGTCGTCTGCGGGCGTCCGGTTCCGTGCCTACGGTTGGAATCCGTGCCTACGGTTCGAACTTGTAGCCGAGGCCCCGGACTGTGACGAGGTAGCGCGGGCTCGAGGGATCGGGTTCGATCTTGCTCCGCAGCCGCTTGACGTGGACATCGAGGGTCTTCGTGTCCCCTACGTAGTCGGAACCCCACACTCGGTCGATGAGCTGCCCCCGTGTGAGCACGCGGCCCGAATTCCGCAGGAGCATCTCGAGGAGTTCGAACTCCTTGAGCGGAAGCGACACCTGCTCGCCGTCGACACTCACCACATGGCGCTCGACGTCCATGCGGACGGGCCCAGCCTGGACGGTCGAGGAGATGAGCTCCTCCGGCTCGCCGTGGCGACGGAGGACGGCGCGCACGCGGGCCACGAGCTCCCTGGACGAGTACGGCTTCGTGACGTAGTCGTCGGCGCCGAGTTCGAGCCCCACGACCTTGTCGATCTCCGAGTCCTTGGCCGTGAGCATGATGACCGGGACGTTGGAGCGCTGGCGCAGCTGGCGGCACACCTCGGTTCCGGGGGTGCCGGGAAGCTGGAGGTCGAGCAGCACGAGGTCGGCCCCGTTGCGGTCGAACTCGACGAGGGCGTCAGTTCCGTTGTCCACGACCTCGACCTCGTAGCCCTCCTTGCCGAGGAGGAAGGAAAGGGGGTCGCTGAACGACTCTTCGTCCTCCACGATCAGGATCCTGCTCAAGCCATTGCTCCTTGCTCGGGGGGCCGTGCGGCCCCTTCTTGGCGTTCTTGCCCGTCCTTGCCGCGGCCCTCTTTGCGGGAGGCCTCTTTCCGGGAGGCCTCCTTGCGCTGGGCCGGCGTCTGCGGGTCCTCCGCATTCTGGTCGTCTTCCATCTCGGGCAGTCGGATGGTGAAGGTGGACCCCTTCCCGAGCTGCGACCACACTGTGACCTCGCCGCCGTGGTTCTCCACGACGTGCTTGACGATGCTCAGGCCGAGGCCCGTGCCGCCGGTCTGCCGGGATCTGGCGGCGTCCACCCTGTAGAAGCGCTCGAACACGCGCTCCTGGTCCTCCGGCCGGAGGCCCTCCCCCTGATCCGCGACCGAGACGGACACGAGTCCGTCCTTGTCGCGGACGCCGACACCGACCTTGGTGTTCTCCGGGGAATACCGGATCGCGTTGTCGATGAGGTTCCGCAGGGCGTTCACGAGCAGATCCGGGTCGCCATAGACCTTGCCCTGACTCGATCCCCCCACGACGACGGAGATGTGCTTCGCCTCCGCAGCGAGCCGCGAGCGGTCCACGGCGTCGGCGACGACCTCGTTGATGTCGACGACCTTGCCCTGATGGACGATGTCCGCCCCTTGGAGCCGCGAGAGCTCGATGATGTCCTGGACGAGGGCCGCGAGGCGCACGGATTCCTTGCGCATGCGCTGGGCGAAGCGGCGGACGGCGTCCTCGTCGTCCGGGCTCGCTTCGAGGGCCTCCGCGAGGAGGGAGATCGCGCCGACCGGGGTCTTGAGCTCGTGCGAGACGTTGGCGACGAAGTCGTTGCGGATCCGCTCGGTGCGCGTGATCTCCGTGCGGTCGTCTGCGAGGAGGAGGATGTACTCCTCGCCGAGCATGGCTGCCCGGACTTGGATGATGATGGTCCCCTGTCCGAGGGGACCGCGGGGGAGTTCGAGCTGCTTTTCGATGACGACGCCGTTGCCCCGCACCTTGGCTGTCATCTCGAGGAGCTCTCGATGGACCACCGTGTGCCCGCGCACGAGGCCGTAGGCGTAGGCAGCAGGGCTCGCCCGGACCACGCTGTCGATGGCATCGACGACGACGAAGGCCTTGCCGAGGACGGACAGCACATCGGCTGCGCCTTCCGGGAACGACGCCTCGCCCGGCCCCTCCTCGAGCAGTGCGCGTTGGCGCTCGCTCGCACGGAACGCGAGGACGCCGAAAGCGCCGAAGGACAGGCCGAGAAGACCCGCCACGATGCCGACGACGAGAGGATCCACTCCTTTAGCTTAGAGGCCCCAGCGAGGGCCGCCGCCCGAGATCGGCCCGTTGGAGGCGCGGTTCACGTATCGTTCATTTGAGGGCTCGCAAGTATTCATCTGCCGCTGAGAGTCTGACGAGTCGGAGTGCCCGAAAGGGCCAGGGTGGGGACGGGACGGGAAGGACACCGCCGTGCGCAAGGTATTCCAGGAAGAACTCAAGTTGGTCCACGACGATCTCGTCGAGATCGCGAAGCTCGTCGCGGTGGCACTGGACAAGGCGGTCGAGTCCTTCCAGAACACGGACGTCGATCTCGCCCAGGAGGTCATTGCAGAGGACGCGCGCATCGACTTCCGCCAGACGGCGCTCGACGAGCGGGCCATCGACATCCTCGCCCTTCAGGGCCCCGTCGCGAGCGACCTGCGCACGATCGTCGGCTCGCTCCGCATGAGCGCGTCGCTCGAGCGCATGGGCGACCTTGCGAGGCACGTCGCCCAGCTCACGCGCCTCCGCTACCCGGAGAACGCCGTCCCGGCGCCGCTCGCGCGGACGTTCGAGCGGATGGCCGAGCTCGACAAGTCGCTCATCGAGGACGTCGCACAGCTCCTGGAAACCCACGACCTCGCACTCGTCGCAAAGATCCAGGGCACGAATGCGGAGATCGACGACCTCCACGCGGGCGTCTTCCGCGCCATCGCCGACTCGTCATGGACCGGTTCGCCCGCACTCGCCGTCGACGCCGCCCTCGCGAGCCGCTACTTCGAGCGTTTCGCGGACCACGGCGTCTCGGTGGCCCGCAAGGTCTCCTACCTCGTCACGGGCGAGTGGGACGGGGACATGACCTCCAACTGACGCGCCCCCTGGGTAGCGCCGTCACGTTTGCCGGGTGCGGAGCACCCCGCAAACGTGACGGCGCAACGAGAAGGGGCTCGACAACACGACGGCCGCCCACCTCTCGGTGAGCGGCCGCCGTCGTCGGTCTGCTGGCTACTTCTTGCCCTGGTTCTTCACGGCCTCGATCGAGGCCGCTGCGGCCGCCGGATCCAGATACGTGCCACCCGGGCTCGTCGGCTTGAAGTCCTCGTCGAGCTCGTACACGAGCGGGATGCCCGTGGGGATGTTGAGACCGGCGATGTCCTCGTCGCTGATCCCGTCGAGGTGCTTCACGAGGGCGCGGAGCGAGTTGCCGTGCGCCGTGATGAGCACCGTCTTGCCGGCCCGGAGCTCCGCCTTGATCTCGGATTCCCAGTACGGCATGAGGCGCTCAAGGACGTCCTTGAGGCACTCGGTCCGGGGGATGTCGTCGCCGAGGTCCGCGTAGCGCGGGTCGCCGACCTGGGAGTACTCGGAGTCGTCAGGGAGGGGCGGCGGCGGAACGTCGTACGAGCGGCGCCACTCCATGAACTGCGCCTCGCCGAACTCGGCGAGCGTCTGGGCCTTGTCCTTGCCCTGCAGGGCACCGTAGTGGCGCTCGTTGAGCCGCCACGATCGCTTCACGTCGATCCACCCGCGGTCTGCGGCGGCGAGGGCGATGTTCGCCGTGTTGATCGCGCGCTTGAGCCGGGACGTGAACAGGATGTCCGGGAGGAGACCCTTCTCGGCGAGCAGCTCGCCACCGCGCTGCGCCTCCTCGCGGCCCTGATCGTTCAGGTCGACGTCCACCCAGCCCGTGAAGAGGTTCTTGGCGTTCCAGTCGCTGTGCCCATGGCGCAGCAGGATCAGCGTGTAAGTCATGGACTCATGCTAGCGGGGGCGGATCCGGCGGACCCGTTGCCCTTCCTTCCGTGACGCCGCTGCGGAAGCGCTCAGCCCGTCGGTGCGACGGCCTCCCACCCGACCGTCAGTTCCCCGAGCCGCCAGCGGGCCGGTCCGTGGAGGACCGGCCATCCCTCGTCCCTGAGGGAGCGCGCCGTCGCGATCCACCGTTGACGGTTCCCGAAGGGGGCGAGCGGCGCAGCCGCGGCCCACGCGGCATCGAGGGCGGCGAGGAAGCCATGGATCCTCTCGCCCGGCACGTTGCGGTGGATGAGCGCCTTGGGGAGCCGCTCCGCGACGTCCGACGGCCGCTCGAACGAGCCGAAGCGCAGGGCCACGGACAGGGTGCGGGGGCCGCCGCCGTCGAGCGCTACCCACGCGGCCCGGCGCCCGACCTCGTCGCACGTGCCCTCGACGAACAGGCCGCCCGGCGCAAGGCGAGAGCACACGAGCTCCCAGATCGCTGCGACGTCGGCCTCCTCGTACTGGCGGAGCACGTTGAACGCCCGGACGAGCGCGGGGTCGCCCTTGACCGGCAGTTCGAAGCCGCCCAGCTGGAAGTCGAGGCCCTCACGCTCAAGCGGCTTCGCCGCGGCAACCCGGCCCGGCTCGATCTCGACTCCCGTGAGGCGGAAGTCGTCCCGCACGGCGCGCAGCCGCTCGAAGAGCTCGACGGCGGTCGCCGGGGACGCGCCGTAGCCCAGGTCGACCGCGAGGGGCGCTGGCGGCAGGGCCCGGAACTGACGCGCGTAGACCCCCGTGATCCAACGGTCGACGCGGCGCATGCGGTTCGGGTTCGTGGTCCCCCGAGTCACGTTCCCGACCGGCCCCCCGCGCACGGCCCTGATCGGGCTCGCCTTCTGGACCACTCGGTCAGCCGACCGGACTCAGGTCAGCGCGACGAGACGGCCGGACGGACGTCAGCGAGGTACACGCCGGCAGCCGTCACGGCGGCAAGCGTGAAGAGGCTTGGGCCGAAGAGGGGGCTGATGGGGCTCACCGCAGCAAGGATTCCGACCAGCGTCGCACCGCCGGTGATGCCCAGCCAGAAGCCCTTCGTGCGCTTGAAGCCCGCTTCGAAGGCCGCGCCCTTGCGCGTTGCGCAGTCGATGAAGGCCCAGAGCGAGATGACGAGGCACAGCAGCGAGACCGCGTAGCCCACGATGAGGTCGCTGTAGCCGATGATGTAGCTGCCGATCACTCCCCCAGCCTACAGAGAACAGGGGCGATCAGCGCGAATGCAGGCAACGGCCACGCGGCTCAGGCGAGCGCGTCGAGGCCTTGGGCGAGATCGCTCCACAGGTCGTCGACGTTCTCGATCCCCACGCTCAGCCGCACGAGGCCCTCGGGCACGGTGGCCGGTTCGGCCGTGTGGCGGCGGCGGCGCTCAATCGTCGACTCGACGCCGCCGAGCGACGTCGCGGGGAGCCACAGCGCAAGCCCCGCGACGAGCGCGTCCGCCGCCGCAGCGTCGTCGAGCTCGATGCTGATGATCGAACCGAAGCCATCGAACTGGGCCGCGGCGCGATCGTGCCCCGGATCGGAGACGAGCCCGGGGTAGCGCGTGCGCCGCACCGCCGGGTGGCCCTCGAGACGGCGGGCGAGCTCTGCCGCCGTCGCCTGCGAGCGCTCGACCCGCAGCGCGAGGGTGCGGAGGCCGCGGAGGCCGAGCCAGGCCTCCATGGGGCCCGCGATCGCCCCATGCAGCGTGCGGTGGCCGAGGAGCCGAGCGCGGAGTTCGTCGTCGGCCGTGACGGCCAGGCCCAGGAGCACGTCGGAGTGCCCCGCAAGGTATTTCGTCGCCGAATGGACGACGACGTCCGCGCCCACCGTGAGAGGGCGCTGCCCCAGCGGGGTGCTGAACGTGTTGTCGACGACGACGAGCGCGCCCGCAGCGTGGGCGGCGGCCGTGAGGGCGGGCAGGTCGGCGACCTCCATCATCGGGTTCGTCGGGCTCTCGACCCACAGGACGTCGGCTCCGGCGAGGGCCGCGATGGTCGCGTCGGTGTCGGCGATGTCCACCGAGCGGAGCTCGAGTTCGCCCCGGGCGCCCTTGGCCTGGGCGAGTCCCAGCGTCCCGGAGTAGGCATGGGCGGGCGCGACGAGCACGCCGCCCACCGGAACGAGGCTCAGGGCCGCCGCGACGGCTGCCATGCCCGAGGAGAAGAGGAGCGCGGGGATGTCACTGCCCTCGAGCCGCGCCACCGCCTCCTCGAACGGTTCCCACGTGGGGTTCGAGAACCGTGCGTAGCCGCGCGCGCCCTCGCCCACTGAACCGAGCCCGACGAACGTCGACGAGAACACGACGCTCGGGTTGACCGGCGTATCGTGCCCGCGGGCAGGACGGCCTGCCGCCACGGCAAGTGTTTCCGCCGAGAGCGCAGAGAGCGCGGCGGCGTCCAGATGCGGGAAGGTGTACTCGGGCAGGGCTGCGTCGGCTTCGGGGGCGTCGGTCATGCCCCTAGGTTATGCCCCTCTCAGTGTCCCGGAGTCGGTAGGCTTGGACGGTGACTTCCTCCCCCGCCGCCCCCGACAGTCGGCCCGACGGTCGGCTCGACAGTCGGCTCGCCCGTGGGCTGTTTGTCGCGTTCGAGGGCGGAGACGGGGCCGGGAAGTCGACTCAGGCGCGTCTCCTCGCGGGCTCGCTCCTCGCAGCCGGCCACGAGGTCCTGCTCACGCGAGAGCCGGGCGGAACCCCGATCGGCGAGAAGCTGAGGTCGCTCGTGCTCGAGCACGGCCAAGGCGAGGTCGACGCGCGGGCCGAAGCCCTCATCTTCGCGGCTGCCCGCGCGGCCCACGTCGCCCAGACGATCCGGCCCGCGCTCGATCGCGGGGTCGTCGTCATCACGGATCGCTACATCGGGTCCTCCATCGTCTACCAGGGCGTCGCGCGCGGTCTCGGCGCGGAGGCCGTCCGCGATCTCAACGTCTGGGCCACGGACGGCCTCTGGCCCGATCTCACAGTGCTCCTCGACGTCGACGAGACAGAGGGCCGCGCCCGCCGGACCGCAGACGACGCCGTCGAGGACCGGCTCGAGTCCGAGTCAGACGACTTCCACCGCGAGGTCCGCACCGCCTTCCTCGACCTCGCCGAGGCCCGCCCCGACTCGTATCTGGTGCTGGACGGGCGCCGCAGCCTCGAGGAGCTCTCGGGACGCATCCTCACGGCGGTCACTCGGGCGCTCGAGGCGGGCACATGACCGTGTGGGACCAGCTCGTCGGGCAGGAGTCCGTCGTCGAGCAGTTGCGTCGCGCGGCCGCTGGCGAGGGGCTCACGCACGCGTGGCTCTTCACAGGCCCCCCTGGCTCGGGGCGCTCGACGGCGGCGAAGGCGTTCGCTGCCGCGCTCAATTGCGAGGTCGACGACGTCATGGGCCGCGGTTGCGGCGTGTGCGCAGGGTGCCGCGCGGTGCTCGCCGAATCCCACAGTGACGTGACGTTCGTTCGGACCGAGAAGATCACCATCACGATCGACGAAGCCCGTGAGCTCGTGGCCAAGTCGGGCGACCGCCCGTCCACCGGGCGGTGGCGCATCGTCGTCGTCGAGGACGCCGACAGGATGGCCGAACGCACGACGAACGTGCTGCTCAAGGCAATCGAGGAGCCCACACCCAGGACGATCTGGATGCTCTGCGCGCCGTCGCCCGCCGACGTCCTCGTCACCATCCGTTCGCGCTGCCGGGCTGTCAATCTGCGCCTTCCACCCGTCGACGACGTCGCGGCGCTGCTCGTGGAGCGCGATGGTGCAGACCCCGAGCTCGCGCAGCAGGCGGCTCGCGCCGCGCAGAGCCACATCGGGATCGCCCGCCGACTGGTCCACGACGAGTCGGCGCGCGAGCGGCGCGCTGCCACCGTGCGGCTCCCCCTGACCCTCTCGACTGTCTCGCAGGCCGTGAACCTCGCCGAACAACTCGTCAGGATCGCGACCGACGAGGCCGCGAGTTCGAATGAGGAGCGGGACGCACAGGAGCGCGCCCTTCTCCTTGAAACGCTCGGCGTCGCTGGCGACGAGAAACTGCCGCCGAGCCTCCGCGCCCAGGTCCGCCAGCTCGAAGAGGATCAGAAGCGCCGGGCGAAGCGTTCGGTCACGGATTCCCTCGATCGGACCCTCACGGACCTCCTCTCGTTCTACCGAGACGTGCTCATGGTGCAACTCGGAGGCGGGGTCGAACCGGTGAATACTGAGCTTGCGGCCGAGATCGTCGAGTTCGCAGCCGCCTCCACCGCCGACGTAACCCTGAGCCGCATGGATGCGGTTAACACCACGAGACAACGCATCACCACCACCAATGTGGCCCCGCTCCTCGCGGTCGAGGCCATGGCAGTAAGCCTGATCTGAGGAGACAGCCCCTGTGAGCACGCCTGCCCCGAGCCAGGGGTCGTCCCTCCGCGCCGTCCTCGCCTTCGTTGCGGGGCTCGCGGTGATCGTGCTTGCCCTCACCGCGTGCACGCCTCTCCTGAGCCCGAGCCAGGGGGCGACACCCGGGCTCGATCCTTCTGCCACCGCCGGGGCCGCGCCCGAGCTCGCGAAGTTCTATCAGCAGCAGATCCAGTGGTCGTCGTGCGAGAACGGTCTGGAGTGCGCGAAGGTCACCGTGCCCGTCGACTACTCGAAGCCCGACGGCGACACGATCCAGCTCGCCGTCGCCCGGCTCCGGGGCAAGAACACGTCTGCGAGCCTCCTCGTGAACCCCGGCGGCCCCGGTGCGTCCGGAATCGACCTCGTCCGCGACTCGGGGACCCAGATGTTCTCGCAGAAGCTGAGGGACGCGTACAACATCATCGGCTGGGATCCGCGCGGCGTGAAGCGTTCGGCGCCCGTCACGTGCCTCAGCGCCCCGCAAGAGGACGCAGCGCGACAGATGAACATCGACCCGTCAACGCCCGCCGGTCTCGAGCAGGCCTTCGCGGAGCAGAAGACGGTGATCGATGCCTGCAAGGCGAACACCGGGCCGATCCTCGCGCACACCGACACCGTGAGCTCCGCCCGCGACATGGACATCATCCGCGCCGTGGCTGCAGGGCAATCGAAGCTCAACTACCTCGGGTTCTCCTACGGGACGTTCCTCGGAGCGACCTACGCGAGCCTCTTCTCCGACCGGGTGGGACGCTTCGTCCTTGACGGCGCACTCGATCCGGCGCTCACCGCGACCCAGATCACGGTCGGGCAGGCGAAGGGCTTCGAGGATGCCCTCCACGCCTACATCCGCTCATGCTTGGCCGGTTCTGGGTGCCCGCTGCACGGCACCGAGGATGACGCGGTCGCCCAGGTGCGGGACCTGCTGCAGTCGGTCGCGAAGCACCCGATGTCGACGACCGACGGGCGCATTCTGCCGATCACCGACTTCGTGAACGGCATGATCATCCCGCTCTACAACGACCAGAACTGGAGCGTGCTCACCGGGGCCCTCACGAGCGCGCTCAGGGGCGACGGATCGGCGATGCTCCGTCTCTCCGACCTCGCCGCCGACCGGGACTCGGACGGGACGTACTCCTCCAACAGCAACTTCGCCTTCATGGCCTACAACTGCCTCGACTACTCCGAGCCGTCGGATCCCGCGGGGATGGCCGCCGAGGCCACCCAGCTCGCCCAGGCTTCGCCGACGTTCGGCCAGTTCTTCGCCTACGGGGGCGTCAACTGCCGCGACTGGCCGTACAAGCCGGTGCGCACGCCTGCCCCGGCGCACTACACGGGCAGCAGTCCGATCGTGGTCGTGGGCACCACCGGCGACCCTGCGACGCCGTACCCGTGGGCGCAGTCGCTTCGGAGCGAACTCGGGAACGCAGACTTGCTCACGTGGAACGGCCAAGGCCACACCGCCTACGGCCGCGGGTCGACCTGCATCGACGACGCCGTCGACGGCTACCTCGTGGACGGGTCGGCACCGAAGGACGGGGCCCGCTGCTGAGAGGCCGCTGGCCCTAGCCCGCGGCGGTCGCCTCCCGGCCCCAGAGCAGGCCTGGCAGGTCAGCGACCGAGCCGACGACGGCGGATGCTCCCGCCGCGCGGAGCTCGCCCGCCGTCTGGGCGCCTGTGAGGACCCCGACGGCAGCTCCCGCCCCCGCCCGCAGGGCCGACGCGATGTCCGCCGTCGTGTCCCCTGCGACGAGCACCTCGCGCACGTCGTCGACATCGAGCGCCAGGACCGCGGTGAGCACCATGTCGGGGTAAGGACGCCCACGGCCGGCGTCCTCCGAGCAGAGTGACAGGTCGGCGAGCCCCATCCAACCGAGGGCCTCGAGCACACTGTTCTGCGTGTGCCTGCCGAATCCGGTCGCGAGGCACACCCTGACGCCGTGGTCCCGGAGAAGGTGAACCGTCTCCTCCGCTCCGGGCACCGGGCTGAGGCACCCCGCCGCAATCATGCGGTCGTAGGCAACAGCGAAGGCGCGGCTCGCGGCCTTGGCGCTCTCGGTGTCGTGCGGGAACAGCCGATCGAAGACCTGGGCGCGGTCCAGCCCGGCGCTGCGCCGGGACACTGCAAGCGCTGCTTCGAGCCGCTCCCCCGCGACGCCGAACAGGCCCAAGGCCTCGGCGACGGCGCGCTCGGCGGCGCCCCCGTCGACGACCGTCGTTCCGTTCAAGTCGAGCACGGCGAGACGGATGCGGCCGGCCACGGCGGGCGGCAGGTTCGGCACAGACAATGAAGCTCCCCAAATCTCTCTCGCGCCAGCAGGTCCGGCGATTGAATCAACACGCTGGCATCGACTCGCGACCCGGCACTGAATTCGCCGCGTACGCCGGGTTAACAGCTGCGGAGAAGATTCGGAAATAAATCTTTGGGGAATATTGCGTCATACGGCGCGGTGCGCTTGTTCTCCCCCATCGGTGGCCGCCACGCTGGGGGTGGCGGCCACCGCCCGGGCGGCCAGACTACATGGGGAGCGCAGGGTGACGGGGACCACCGCACTGGAAAGACTGCAGGTCAGCAGGCAGCTCCGGGCTGCGTTGAAGGGTACGGGAGCGCGGCTTGCGCTGGGGACCATCGGGGCGGTGGACATCGTCGTCTACCCCCAACGGCCCGGCGGACGGCAGAGCACCCTCGCGTGCCTGCGAAGCCAAGGGGGGAGCGCCTACGTCGACTCGGCGCACTACCGGTCGTGGCGCCTCTTCTCCGCAGCAGTCGCGTGCGCCGTCGAGTATCTGGGGAAGATGGCCTGACCGGTCGTTTTGACCGCGGACAGCCCGCTCCACTAGAGTATTCACTCGGTGGTTCCGCTACGGCGGACGGCCTGATTGCCTCCTTAGCTCAGACGGTAGAGCGTCTCACTCGTAATGAGAAGGTCAGCAGTTCGATCCTGCTAGGAGGCTCCACAACCCCTCTCTGACCTCCGCGCATGCGGATTCGAGAGGGGTTTCTTGCGTTTCCCAGTGATTTTTATGCGTTTCCCAGTACCGCCGAAGCGGCTCCTAGCCGTGGATGGGTGTCTGGGGGGTGCGGATGAACAGGCCGGCGAGGGCGGCGAGGAGCAGGACGGAGGCGGCGATGGCGAAGCTGGCCTGCAGGCCGTGGACGAACCCGGCGGGTGAGGCCAGGAGGCTGCCGAACACCGCGATCGCCACGGCGCCGCCGACCTGGCGGAACGTGTTGAACACCGCACTGGCCGTGCCGGCCCGTTCGCTGGGGACGCTGGCCAGGACCACCGAGGTGACCGGGGGCATGGCGGTCGATCCGCCCAGGCCGGTCAGGACCAGGAACGCCCCGACGAGGAGCGGCGAGCCCAGTGGGGCCGTGAGGAGCATCGCGCCGAGCCCCGCCGCCATGGTCGTCAGCCCCAGGACGATCGGGACCCTGGCGCCGTAGCGGTTCGCGAGCCTGCCGCTGACGATGTTCCCCGTGATGCTGAACGCCGCCGAGGGCAGGAACACCAGGCCCGCCAGGAGCGGTGAGAGGCCGAGGTGCTGCTGGAGGAAGAGGCTGACGGTGAAGACGCTGCCGAAGTTGCCGACCATGAACGCGAACCCGGCCGCGAGCGAGATCCGCATCCCGGTGGAGGAGAAGAGTCCGAGGGGCATCATGGGGTGCCGCGTCCGGGACTGGACCAGGAGGAACACCGCCAGGCTCGCGGCGGCGAGGGCCAGGGCCGCGACGGGCCCGGGGCCGAAGCCGTGCGCTCCTCCGGCGATGAGCCCGTACATCAGCGCGGTGAGCGCGGTCACCGCTGCGGCCTGGCCGGCCCAGTCGAACGGCGTGGGGCGCCGCGGGGACCTGGCGACCTGGGCCAGCAGGACCAGCATGGCGATGCACACGGGGAGGTTGATCCCGAAGACGAGGCGCCAGTTCCAGGTGGTGAGCAGGCCGCCGAGCAGCGGCCCCACCGCGCCCGCGACGGCGCCCCCGACGGCCCAGATGCCCAGGGCGTGGGTGCGGCGCCTCGCGTCCGGGAATGCCTCCCGGATCAGCGCCATCGACGCCGGAAGCATGATCGCCGCGCCGGAGCCCTGGAGGACGCGGGAGGCGATCAGGACCCCCAGCGTCGGTGCGGCGGCGCACCCGAGCGAGGCCAGCAGGAACAGCGCGATCCCGGCCGCGAAGGCCCGCTTCGCGCCGATGCGGTCCGAGAGGTTCCCGGCGAACAGCAGCAGCGAGGCGAACGCGAGGGTGTACCCGTCGATGACCCACTGCTGCCCCGAGGTGCCGCCGCCGAGCTCGTTCCTGATGCGGGTCAGGGAGACGTTGACGATCAGGATGTCCAAGGTGATCAGGAAGAACCCCAGCGAGCACAGAAGGAGCGTGGTCCGTGCCCCCGGCGCCTCCGTCGCGGCGGCGCGGGTGCCGGGGGCCGTCTCGGCGTGGCGGTCGGGCACAGCGTTCCTCTCGTGAAGGTGCGGGACTGGTGTCCGGGACGCGCCTGCGCGTCCCTCGTGCCCCCATCCAACCCCGCCACCGGCACGAGCGGGAGTCCCCGATGGAACGGGTACTGGCAGAACCCCCTCGCCCTGAGGGCGAGGGCCCGGCAACCTTCGGCGTCAGAACGGTCGCAGCGGCTTAGAACTTGTCAGGGGAATCGACAGACTCCCCTACCGTGAACTCCGGCGCCTTGCTGAGATCGGCACCGACAGAGCCCATGAACGTCCGCATTTCGGGATTTCCGAAGAACTTCTGGAACGCTTCCACGGTTTCCCATTCGTCGTTGACGAGAACGAATCCGTCCCCGACAGCAAATTGGTGGTGAACGGCCCCTTGCTGCCGCCCCTGTTCTGCGATCTTGCGAAACTCGTCCCCACGTTCTGTGAGCGACTTGGTGAAGACGCTCGTGTCGCCGAAAACCTTGACCGCAACGATAACGGACATTGTGATGACCTCTTTTAGGGATTGAATTGGTGCACGCACCGCACCCGCGGCGCTTCTTCGACCGATGCGGCGTGTCCCCGGCTCTTTTTCCGCTCCGCGTGACGTCCCACTGCCCCCGATGCCAGCAGCGTACCGCCAAGGCGGGGCAGGAGGGTGGCGGCAAGCGCCCCCCGGGCGGCGCCGGATAATCGGCTGTGCCATTTCTTGACATGAGCAGACCTGCTCGACACGAGCAGACCTGCTCGACACGAGCAAAATGCTTGGCATCAGCAGAGATGGCGGACCGGAATCCGGCCCGCCATCTTCCCCTGGCATCCACCCATGAAACACCACTCACCGACGCCGCCTGCTCTCCCAGCTCAGCAGCGCCTGACCACCTCATACCCGCGATTTCGTCGGGCAAACCCCGTGCTAGGTTCCATGCTGTGGCAACATCGACGGCGCGCATCTTTTCACTGCCCACGGCAGAATTGCACCTGCACATCGAGGGAACCCTCGAACCGGACCTGGTCTTCGAGCTCGCCGAGCGCAACGGCGTGGCGCTGCCCTTCGAGTCGGTCGAGGCGCTCCGCGAGCGCTACCACTTCACAAGTCTGCAGTCCTTCCTCGATCTGTACTACGACTGCATGGCCGTCTTGAGGACCCGAGAGGACTTTCGAACCCTCGGGGAGCGGTATCTGGACCGGGCGTACGAACAAGGGGTCCGGCACGCCGAGATCTTCTTCGACGCCCAAGCACATGCGACCCGCGGGGTGGACCCGGAGGATGTCCTCGATGGGCTGCTGGATGCACTCGGATCCGGCACACAACGAGGGATCACCGGCGGCCTCATCCTCTCGTTCCTCCGCGACAGGCCAGTACCCGAGGCGCTGCAGACCCTCGAGTCCCTGGCCCATCGCGCCGGCGACCTGCTCGGCGTCGGCCTGGACTCGGCGGAGGTAGGCTATCCGCCCCGACTCTTCACGCCCGTCTTTGCACGCGCCAAGGAACTTGGACTGCGTCTGGTCGCCCACGCCGGAGAAGAAGGCCCTGCCTCCTATGTCCGGGAGGCTCTGGATCTCCTCGGCGCCGAACGAATCGACCACGGCATCCGCTCGCTGGAAGACCCGGGGCTCATCGAACGGCTGCGTCGCGAACGCATCCCGTTGACCGTGTGCCCGTTCTCCAACGTGAAGCTTGCCGTCATTCCACGCCTCGCGGAGCATCCCATCCTCGACCTGCTCGACCACGGGATCGTCGCGACGGTCAACTCGGACGACCCCGCGTATTTCGGAGGCTATCTCGCCGACAACATGGCGGGACTTGCCGACGCGTTCCCGGCTCTCGACGGGGCCCTCGAACGGCTGGCCCGCAACTCTGTCGACGCATCCTTCGCGAGCGGTGAGCGCAAGGCCGAGCTCCATGCCCTCATTGACGAATGGGCTTCGCGTGCCTGATTGAACTGGGAGCGTGGGTTGTATCGGCCGCGTTAGCGCGCCCGGCGCCGGGGTAGCTTCTGCCTATGGGTTACGGGGATGCTCGCGTCTCGGCTGTTGCCGCAGAGCTCCGGGTTGAGAAGGCGGCTCGGCAGGTCCCCATGGAACTCCTCGCCGACCGTTCCGGCGTCCCCGTGGAGACCCTCTTCCAATACCTCGCAGGCATCCGCGACATGCCGCTCATGAGCTTCCTCGCCATCTGCGAGGGTCTCGACGTCGACCCTGGCGACCTGCTCCGTAGGGTCGGGGCATCCGAGCGCCCTCACTGAAGAATGACGAGCTCGGACCTGCCGTCGGTGAAGAACTCGTCTCCGCTGGCGTTGTGGCCCATCTGGGGCCCGGTCAGCGCCAAGAACCTGTCGGGGTACCCCAGAGAACCGATGATGTAGGTGCGTTCGGCATCGATGTTGGGGTCGATGTGGTGAGTCGGCAGTTTGGCCGTCCCCGCGAATTCGATCCCGTCATCGAAGCTCGCGGTCGCCTCCCAGATGGGACGACCATCCGGTGCCGTGTAGCCGGTGCGCCAGATGCGGGTGTGGTGGCGCTGGCGGAGGGATTGGGCCGCGGTCGCCTTCTGGAACGCGATCGCTTCGGGCTGGGAGGCCAGGAAGGACGGGGTCACGGGGGCGGTCGGGTACTGCCCTCCTTGGAACCCCACGGCGA
Organism: Sinomonas sp.; assembly: GCF_036848755.1. NCBI lineage: Bacteria > Bacillati > Actinomycetota > Actinomycetes > Micrococcales > Micrococcaceae > Sinomonas > Sinomonas sp. The sequence goes on from NZ_DAIUJO010000004.1 coordinate 34,314, forward strand.
ACGCCCGAAGGGTATTGGCGAACGTGGAGGGGTCCGCCCGGTCCCACCCATGGGATTCAAACGTCCGAACAAGCTGGTCCTCGGAACCGACGAAGACGAAGCTGACGGGTTCCATCCTGTCCCCGGTGAGGGTCTCGCTGTAGATGGGCAGCCGCGCCAAGGAGGACGCGTCCAGGGCCGCCAAGGACTGCGTGTGCTGCTGCACGGGGTGGCTCTGAGGGTGGATCAGCAGCGGGGCGGCGACCACCGCGAACACCACCGCCCCAGCAGGTGCGGCCAGCAGCCTGCGGCCGGGGGTGCTGCGCCGTCGCCGCCCTCTGATCACGGGGTAGCGTGCCGCGATCTCGAGCACGCCAACGAGGACGACGACGAACGAGCTTCCCAGCAGCATGCTGCCCCAGACGTCGGTGAGGTAGTGGACACCGAGGTAGACGCGGCTCATGGCGACCAGCAGAACGACGAGAAGGTAAGCGATGGCAGTCAAGGCCTTCGCCGCCGTCGTCCGATAGACCCTGAACAGGAGGTAGGCGACCACACCGAAGACAACAGCGGCGCGCAGGACATGCCCGCTCGGGAAGCTGAAGGAACCCTCGTCGAGCAGGGCCAGCGAGAGGGCGGGGCGTGGCCGCCCGATCAGACCCTTCGCGATGGCGGCCAGCAGTTCCTGGCCTGCGACCGCCGCCACGAAGAAGACCGCACAGAAGCGCTGCCGGCGCCACCACAGCAGCGCGACGGCGAGGACCGTCAGGACAAGCACTGTCTGGAAGTTCGCGAGCGCGGTGATGGTCGAGAAGAACTCCGTCTCCCCCGGCGTGCGGACCATCGGCATGAGGTTCGCGATCCGTTCGTCGACTTGGGTCAGGGATCCATGCGTGGCCACCGTCCAGCACAGCCCGAGGAAGTTCACGAACGGGATCAACGCGACCACCACGGTTGCAGTGAGCCAAAGCCCGCTGGCCCGGTCTCTCCTCAAACGGTCCCGGGTCCAGCTGACCAGCCGCGAATCGGACTCGCGGACTCTGACGATGTAGGGGTTCGAGCCCAGTCCGGCCCAAGCCGAAGCCGAGAGGGATCGGATCACCTCGGAAGGCGCAGCCATGGCGCGGAGGAGCCAGAAGACCAGCAGCGTGACGGAGGTGACCTCGAAGAACACGGCAGCGAGGAACAGCATCGGTGAGACGAAGAGGGACAGGGTCCTGACCGCATAGAAGCAGGCGACGAGCAGGATGAGCGAGACCAGGGCCAGCAACAGGTACGTGCCCGCGCCCCTCTTCCTCCTCGGTCTCGCCTCGGGCCCCGCCTCTGGTCTCGCTGCCATACCCTGGCCCTTCAATGCCGCTGCTCGGCCGAAGAGCTGTCCGGTCCGCCGCCCATCATCTTGAGCATGTCCGCGCCTCCGTTGGCGAAGAATCGCACGAGGAGGACGGCGGCAAGGGCGAGGAAGACGACGTTGAGCCACGTCGTGTAGTTCCAGGAGACGGAGGCTCCGACGACGGCGGCGTTCCGGCTCGTGGGGGTCAGACCAGTGAGGGCGAAGAGGGCCTCGACGGCGTAGCCGGCCAGCACCATCGCGAGATAGAACGTGCTGGTGACCCGGAGAGCCGCCCGAAGGCCGTAGTACTTGCGGTAGATCAGGATCACCGGGATCACGATCAGGTCCGCGAAGATGAAGCTCGCGACCCCACCGAAGCTGATGCCGCCATTCCACAGGACCGCCGCGAGCGGGACGTTCCCCACAGAGCAGACGAAGCTCACCATCGCGATGAGCGGCCCGACGAGCGGCCCCCACAGCGCGGCCAGGAGCGGGTTCCCCTCCACGAAGAAGGCTCGGAGCCACGCTGAGGGAACCCACGCGGCGAAGGCCCCCGCTATCAGCAGGCCGCCGACGATGTCGCGCCACACGGAAGCCCAGTCCATGACGAAGTACGCCGCGACCGCGTCGAGGCCCTGCCGCGAGAAGAGCCGCTTCCAGAAGCCCTCTTCACCGTGAACCGACATGTCCATTGCCGCGTGGCCCTCCATGGACCCGGCGAGGCCCTTCTCGGCCTGGGCCCGCGCGGCGTCGACGATCTTCCCGCGCATCCAGAGCCGGAAGAACAGTGCGACCAGGACGATCATGATCGGGCCGCCGACGAACTCGGCCAGGGTGAACTGCCACCCCATCAGCAGGGCCAGGATGAGCCCGAGCTCGATCACGAGGTTCGTCGAGGCGATCTCGAACGCCATCGCCGAGGCGAAGCTCGCCCCCTTCCGGAAGAGCGACCTCGCCAACGCGACGGCGGCATAGGAGCACGACGACGACGCCGCGCCGAGCGCCGTGGCTGCACCCAGGGCACGCGGCGAGTCTCCGGAGAGAAGGGCCGTGACTCTCTCGCGCCGAACGAGGGCCTGGACGATTCCGGAGAGCGCGAAGCCGAGGACGAGCGGCCAGAGGATCTCCCAAGCCATGGAGCCGGCCATGGCCAGGGCATCCAGGATGGCATGAATCACGTTCGTGGCCGCTACCGCCCTTCCGTGCGGGACCTAGGGTGTCAGGGACTGGGGTGCCGGGGAATCGGCGTCAGGGCCGGAAGACGCTGCGGCAGACGGCGTCGCCGCCGCAGTGCCGGATGCCGCGGAGAGGGCGACGATCGTGTCGATCCCACTGATCTGCAGCGCGAGTTCGCGCATTGTGCTCACGTCCATTGATGCCCCAATCCATCGTCGAGAAGTGTGATCCCCGTCACCCACAGCCAGCTATGTTACCGGACGGTAAGCCGGTTGCACACCCCGCGGCTCAGATCCATTCCTTGCGCCGGAAGAGCCAGTACAGCCCGGATGCGCCGATCACGATCAAGCTCAGAGACAGGATCAGGCCGAGGGTGCTCTGGAACCCAAGGAAGGGGACATTCTGCCCGAAGAAGCCGGTCACAGCCGTGGGAACCGCGATGATGGCCGCCCAGCTGGTGAGCTTCTTCATCACGAGGTTCATCCGGTTGCCCTGGATGCTGATGTGGGTCTCGAGGATGCTGCCGACCAGATCGCGCAGAGACTCGGTCCAGTCCGAGGCCCTCAGCACGTGGTCGTACACGTCCTGGAAGAACGGCTGCATCGACTGGTCCGCGATGTCCAGGTCCCGGCGCAGGACGGTGTTGAGCACCTCCCGCATGGGGAGCACGATGCGGCGCAGGCGAACGAGGCTCTTGCGCAGCTCGAAGGAACGGCGCTGGAGGTCATGATCGGACGAGTGGTCGTCGAAGAGGGCCTCCTCGAGTCCTTCGATGCGCTCGTCGAGGTCCTGGACGACGTCGAAATGGCCATCCACGAGGAGGTCGACCAGCCCCCAGAGCAGGAAGGCCACGCCATGGCCCGCGAGATCGTTCTCCTGGTCCCATTTCTCGGTCAGGCGTTCGACGGCAAAATCCGCCCCGTGCACGGTGACAAGGGCCTTCCGCGTGATGAAGGCCTTCACTTCGCTCACGGTCAACTCGTTCCCGCCCGGAACGAGGGCCGCTTCATAGGCGGCAAGGAAGAGGTGCGTCCGATAGCGGTCGAGTTTGGGGCGCTGATGATCGTGGACGGCGTCCTCGATGGCGAGCGGGTGAAGGCCGAAGATCGTCTCCATGGCGCCGAGATCTTCCTCGCTGGGAGACTCGTAGTCAATCCACACGGTCACGCCATCCTGGGCAAGGAGGCCTTCGAACTCCCCGAGGGCGAGATTCTCTCGCTCGAGCTTTCCATCGCGGTACAGCCGGGAACGAACCATCCCGCAATCCTATCGGCGGAGCAGGCCGCCGCAGCTGGCCTCCAACTGACAGCCGACTCCCAGCTTGAGCATGAATAATCCCGCCATCAGACATGTAAAACGATGGGGGGATTTCGTGGATGAGTTCATGAGGCGGGAGCTTTCGCGCCAGATCACCGACGTCCGTGAGGTGGAGCAGCCCAACGACGAGCTGTTTCGCACTGCCGTTGAAAGCCTGAGGGACTTCTGCAAAACCGAGGGCAGGGAGCCGGCGCCGGGCGCCCCCGGCGCCTTGGAAGCGCGTCTGGCCCGGTGGCTTGAGGCGCAGCGAGGACACGCTCAACGGGGGACGCTGTGCGAACAGCGCCGCTCGCTGCTCGAGGAAGTCCTCGGCCACGAGTGGTCGGTCGATTCGATCGGGTCGAAGTGATGGGCCCGCTCGACGAGGGGGGCCGCGAACGGCTCCGAAGGGAGCTCGAGCGCCAGCTCGTCGGCCCGGGGCGGCGGAACGGAAGCGAGCGGCACCTGCCCTTCATTTCGATGCTCCAGCACGTGAAGGCCTTCCGCGAGGCCCACGGCAGAATGCCGAACGCGGCGTCCGGAGACTGGGTCGAATCCACGCTCGGTCGATGGTTCACCGCCCAGCGCGACGCTGTGACGCGGGGCGAACTGCCGCACGCCCTCGACGCGTTCGCCGCTCGCGCATTGGGGAGGGATTGGCGGCAGCAGAGCCAGGACGAGGGGCCGCCCGGGGATTCGGGCGTGGCCGCCTCGCCCGTGAGGGGTCCCTTCGGGAGGACCGCATTCGGCAGGGCCGCGTAATACGGATTCAAACCTCGGGCACGGATTCAAACCTCCAGCACGGATTCAAACGGCCGGCAGTGGGGAGTGAGGTGTCATGCTGGAGAAACTGCATGACATGGGAATGAAGAGCGAATACGCCTACATGGCGGGGTTCGGGTCCATCGGGCTTTCGGTCCTCTCCTGGACCTTCAGCCGGATCAACCCCCGGCACGACCGCGCCCAGTCCGACAGATGGGGCATCTTCGTTGGGCACTGGGCGCCGACGTTCTTTGCGATCGGCATCGCCCTGAGACTCGAGGAGAAGAAGCTGCTCTGACGCCAGCCGTCAGGTCAACCTCACAACCGGACAGCCAACCCCGCAAGCGGACAGGGGGGACCGAAGGGCCGGAGCAGCCCTTCGGTCCCCCCTGTCCGTGGAGTCTTGCTCGCCTCGGACACAGGCCGAAACAGGTCCAAAAGGTCTCTGGCGTCCGGTCCGCGGACGGTCCATCCTGTACCTGTGTAGGAGCCTCTGCTCAGGGGGTGCTGTGGTGGAACCTACCGATGCGAACGGTCCGAGCCCCGACGAGCTGGCGCTTGCCATGGCCGGAAACCGGAAGGTCATCGTCCGGAAGGGAAAGGCGGAGGTCCACGGCTACCTCGTCGCCCTCCATGAAGCACGGGCCAAGGTGTTGTGGGTCTGCGGCACGGGCCGGACGCAACGCCGTGACGTGCCGCTCGCCGAGCTCGTCCTGCCGAGCGCGCAGAACCCGTGGCAAGGCATAGAGATCAGTGTCCCCGATCTGGTCGCGGCGACCGCCCGGCGGCGCTCGCGGGTGTACCGGCCTCAGCCGCCGACAGCACAGCCCCGCGCCTCGTAGCGGCCGGTCACTCCCCGTCGGCGACCTGCCGTCAGCGTGCGGCGCGGGTCCTCACGATCTGGACGGTGCGGCGCAGGCTCATTGCCACCGACGCGGTGGCATTGACCGAGGCATCCCGCGAAATGACGTCGGCGAACCCGGTGCTGAGCACAGCCAAGGCCTCCTGCGCCGCTTCGATGGGGCCTTCGACGTCGTCCTCTCCCCAGGCCCGGACGACGCTCGCCGCCGCCCGCAGCGCGGCCCCGAGCTCTCGGGTCAGCTCGGGGGGAACGGTGGTCCCGGCGCGCTCCTCCCAGATGACGCTCGCAAGCACGTCGGTGATGTCCTGCACCTGGAACGTGAGGCGTTCTATCGCGCGCAGGTCCTTGAGGTCCTCGCCGAGGTCTCGCGGATGACGACGGCGCCGCGGGTTGGCGCGCGCACTCACCTCGGCGCGGTGCACGGCCTGCCGGACCTCACCGGCGGTCCGCGCCAGCTGCTCGTCCCGCTGGGCCCAATCGCTGTGGTCCGGGGGCCACGCCTCGTTCATGGCCTCCGCCATGTCCTCGAGCTGCCCCGCGAGCGCATGGCGCTGCCGGGAGAATGCCGAGCTGATGGCCTTGAAGTGGAGCGGGGGCAGGATGAGCCAATTGACGGCGAAGCCGATCGCGACGCCGACGACCATCTGGAGCAGGTAGGCGGCCGAGAACGCATCGGCGCGCGGGCCGCCGATGACCAGGACGAACAGCCCGGCCATGGGCACCCAGTCGCTCGCGGCCCCCATGCGTGGGAGGCCGCCGACGAGGACGCCGAGGCCGACGACGGCCCCGACCGCGAGCGCGTTGGCGCTCGTGAACGCCGCAACGGCCATGGCGACGCCGATGCCCAGGCCGAGGCCCAGAAGGCTTTGGAGTCCCTTCCGCGCGGAATCGGCCACAGTCGGGTACATCGTGACCAGCGCTCCGAGCGGCGCGTAGTAGGGGTAGTGGGCGGCAGGACCCGGCATGAGCGGCCCGACGAGCCACGCGAGCCCCGTCGCGAGGGCGGTCTTCCCCGCGAGTTCGAGCCGGCCTCGAGAAGCAGCCCTCCGCAGCCCGGAAAGCGCCGTGTCGCGAGCCTTGACGAGGGCTCTCCCCGGTCGGAGCCTTTGGGACCGATTGCTGACCGCCATCCCCCAAGACTCGCATTGGGGCGCCCCGCCAGCGCAAGTCGGGACGCGCCGTCGAGCGCTGCCGGCGTCAAGCTGTGTGAAACGGCGCGAAGGTGGGAAAGGTCGGGAGGAGAAGGGGAGGAAGGCCAAGCCGATGCCAAGCAGCAGCAGGACCCAGCCCAAGGACGCGTGGACCCCGGCTCAGCGCAAGGCGCTGTTCGCTGGGGCGGGGAGTTGGACCCTCGACGCGTTCGACTACTTCGTTCTCGTCTTCGTCCTGTCGACGATGGCGAAGGACTTTCACATCACGATCGTTACAGCGACGCTCGCCATCACGTTCACCCTGATCCTCCGCCCGGTCGGAGCGCTCGTCTTCGGCCCGCTCGCCGAACGGTTCGGCCGCAAGCCGATCCTCGTGATCAACATCGTCGTGTTCTCACTCATCGAGCTGGCGTCCGCGCTCTCCCCCAATTTCGAGACGTTCTTCGCGTTGCGCGTCCTCTATGGAGTTGCGATGGGCGGCATCTGGGGCGTCGCTTCCGCCCTCACCATGGAGTCCATCCCGACCCGCTCTCGGGGGCTCGTCTCGGGCGTCTTCCAGGCCGGGTATCCGCTTGGCTATCTCATTGCGTCGGTGATCTACGGGCTGCTCATCGGCGCCGTCGGGTGGCGCGGGATGTTTGCGATCGGCGTCGTCCCGATCCTCCTGGCCGCGTACATCTTCTTCCGGGTCGAGGAATCGCCCGTCTGGACCGCGACGCGCGTCGCAGCGCAGACCGCCTCCGGTTCCCGGGCAGCCTCAGGTTCCCGGACAGCAGGCACCGACGAGCGCAAGCCGGCGTTCTGGCCGGCGGTCGCGGCGAACTGGCCGGTCCTGGTCTTCGCCGTGTTCCTCATGGCCGGCTTCAACTTCTTCAGCCACGGGACGCAGGACCTCTACCCGACATTCCTCACGGTCCAGCAGCACTTCACCGCGGGGACGGTAAGTCTCATCGCGGTCTTCTACAACATTGCCGCGATCATCGGTGGCCTCGTCGCGGGTTCGCTCTCCGAGCGCTTCGGGCGGAAGCGGACCATCATCGTCTTTGCGCTCCTCGCCCTCCCCTGCATCCCGCTGTGGGCCTTCTCGACGGGTTCGATCGCCCTCGGCGTCGGCGCGTTCCTCATCCAGTTCATGGTCCAGGGGGCGTGGGGCGTCGTCCCCGCCTACCTCAATGAGCTCGTGCCCGAGGGGACGCGCGCCGTCCTGCCCGGTTTCGTCTACCAGGTCGGCAACGTCATCGCGGCAGCGAACGCGACGATCCAGGCCCTCATCGCCCAGTCGGCCGGAGGGAACTACGCGCTCGCGATGGCGCTCGTGGCGGGGATCATCGCGATCTTCATCGCCGTGCTCATCGCCTTCGGTCCCGAGACGCGTGGCAAGGAGTTCGTCAGCGCCGGGGCGGACGCGAGGGCCGCGCGGTAGAGGGCCCCATTTTCATAAGCAGCTTATGTTATAACCGAATGATGGATGGAGCTCAGGCAGCGCTCGGCGGCTCGGTCGAGCGCTTCTCCCGCATCATCGAGCAGCTCGTACGCAGCCTCCGCACCGTCGCGTCCGTCGGGGGCATCTCGCCCTCTATGGCCTCGGCCCTGGGGCGCCTCGAGAGCGAGGGCCCCCTGCGCATCACCGAACTCGCCCGCGCCGAGGGGGTTTCCCAGCCCGCCATGACCCAGCTCGTGGGCCGGATGGAGAGCGACGGTCTCGTGGAACGGGAGACGCCCGACGACGACCGGCGCAGCGTCCTGATCACCACGACAGCACGGGGTCGGGACATCCTCTCACTGCGGCGCGCACGGCGATCTGCCTACCTCCACGAGCTCCTCGAAACCCTCGGCCCCGCTGACCGCGGCGCGATCGAGAACGCGCTTCCGGCCCTCGAACGCCTCGTATTGGCCGCAGCACAGCAGCCGTCCCTACCCCCGAGAGGAACAGCGACGCGATGAGCGCCCAGCACGGCACGAAGACCAACCCGTTCAAGCAGCCGGGCGCGGTGTGGGCGGTCGCCTTCGCCTGCGTCATCTCCTTCATGGGCATCGGCCTCGTCGACCCGATACTGCCCGCCCTCGCCTCGAGCCTGCACGCCACCCCGAGCGACGTCTCCCTCCTCTTCACGAGCTATCTCGTGGTGACCGCCGTCGCCATGCTCGTCGTCGGCTGGGTCTCGAGCCGCATCGGCTCCAAGCTGACCCTCGTCCTGGGCCTCTTCCTCATCGTCGTCTTCGCGGCACTCGCCGGCACGTCCGGTTCCATCGGCGGAATCGTCGGATTCCGTGCCGGCTGGGGGCTCGGCAACGCCCTGTTCATCGCGACGAGCCTCGCAGTGATCGTCGCCTCGGCCAAGGGCGGCTTCTCGGGCGCCATCATCCTCTACGAGACAGCGCTCGGCATCGGCATCGCCGTCGGTCCCCTTCTCGGAGGCGAACTGGGCAGCATCAGCTGGCGCGGCCCCTTCTACGGCGTCGCCGTGCTCATGGGCATCGCACTCGTCGCGACGCTGCTGTTCGTGCCGAAGCAGCCCAAGCCGGCGAAGAAGACCTCGCTCGCGGCCCCACTGCTCGCGCTGCGCCACCGCGGGCTGCTGATCATGGGCCTCATGGCACTCCTCTACAACTGGGGCTTCTTCACCATGCTCGGCTATGCGCCGTACCCGATGAAGCTCAATGCCCACGAACTCGGCCTCGTCTTCACCGGCTGGGGCGTCCTCGTGGCCCTGTTCGCCGTCGTCTTCGCCCCGCGGCTGCAGCGACGCTTCGGCACAGCACCTGTGCTCTACGCCAACATGCTCTGCCTCGGCATCGTCATGGCCGTCATCGCGTTCGGGGTCGCAACACCCTCCGTCGTGATCGTCGCCGTGATTGTGAGCGGCGCGTTCATCGGCATCAACAACACCCTCACGACCCAAGCCGTCATGCTCGTAGCCCCCGTGGACCGCTCGGTCGCCTCGTCCGCCTACGGCTTCGTCCGGTTCATCGGCGGCGGCCTCGCCCCGTTCGCCGCGGGCAAGATCGCCGAAGCCTCGAACCAGAGCGTTGCGTTCCTCGTCGGCGCCGTGGCGTTCCTCCTCGCGATCCCCGTCCTCGCGGCAGGCCACCGGCTGGTCACCGCGGCCGAGCGCGAGGCCCAGCCCGAACTCGTCACGCCCAGCCTCGAGCCGCTCGGGCCGCCCCTCGACGGCGCTCAGCCCGTCGTCGCCGCGGTCAGCGCAAACGCCGCCGCTGCCGCCATCGTCGAGCACGCTGCGGCGCTCGCCCGCGCCCAGTGTGCGCCCCTCGAGATCGTGCACGTCCGGGAGACCGACGTGCTCGAGGAGCTCGCGATCGCCCCCGAGAGCGAGGATGAGGCACGCGCCGCCGTGGCGGCTCACCTCGACCGGCTTGCGGGCGATGGGCTCGCGGTCCGCGGCCTGGTCCTTCACAGCGTCGGCGACCGGGCGGCGGCGGCCGAGACCCTCGCCCGGCACGCCGCCGACGTGGGCGCACGCGCCATCGTGCTCCGCGACTCTGCCCGGGGCGCCGTGGCGAACCACCTTGAGCCGAGCCTCGGCTGGGCGTTTTCGGCCGAGTCGCCCCGCCCGGAAATCGTCCTGGTTGCGGCGCCGGACGCTGCGCTCGAAGGCTGAGCCTCTTCCCGGTCTAGGCGTCTTCCCGGTTGGGATTCTCAAGCTGGAAGAAATTCGACTGGCTCCCGTCGCTGCGCTGCTCTTGGTAGATGAAGTTGAGCCCGCGCTCGTCGAACGTCTTGAACCACTCGTCCCAGTCGAGGTGACGCAGCTTGTCGTTCTTCGCGCCGAAGTCGATCCGGAGGACGCCGAGGTGGTCGCCGTGCTCCGTTCCCTCCACGGTGGCCGGCGAGCCGTTGCGCGCCTCGGCCCATTGGCGGATCACGTCGTGATTCGTCGTGACGAGGCTGCGACCCTCACGCTCGGGCTTGTCCTCGGGCGAGGTGATCTCCTGCGAGTACTTGAGCGAGTCCGAGCTTTCGCTCCCCTTGCGCACGCCGCCGCTTTCCTGCTCTGCCATGACATCCTCCTTGCGTTCAGTTGCGTTTGAGGTGGGGCCACTGGAGCATTACCCCGGTGGGCGGGGCTGGCAATCACCCCCGCAAACGACGAAAGGCGGAACGATGGACGCGCGCACCCGAGGGGTACTCTTCGACGTCGACGGCACCCTCGTGGACTCGAGCTACTTCCACGCCCTCGCCTGGTGGGAAGCCTTCCGCCAGTTCGAGCACACCGTCCCGATGTCCGCGATCCACCGCGCGGTCGGCATGGGCGGCGACAAGCTCGTCGCCCATCTCCTGGGCGAAAGCCGTGACGAGAGCCAGGACGACGAGCTCAAGGCCACCCATGACGCCGTGTTCGGCACGTATTGGCCGTCCCTCGTAGCGTTCGACGGCGCGCGGTCCCTCCTCAAGCGGTGCGCGGAGGAGGGGCTCACCGTGGTTCTCGCATCTTCCGCGCGGGACCGAGAGCTCCGCGTCCTGCGAAGGGCGCTTGACGCCGACGAGGCGATTGCAGCGGCCACGAGCTCCTCGGACGCAGAGGAGAGCAAGCCGGCGCCCGACATCCTCGCCGCCGCGCTCGACGCGGGCGGCCTTCGGGCCGAGGACGCCGTCTTCGTGGGCGACGCGGTCTGGGACGTCTACGCGGCCTCGAAGCTGGGCATCCCGACGGTCGGCGTCACGTGCGGTGGGACCAGCGAGGGCGAGCTGCGGGAGGCTGGTGCGGCAGAGGTGTACGCGGGTCCGGACGAGCTCCTCGAGGCCTTCGCGTCGAGCGCCTTGGGGCGCCTCGGCGCCTAGCTCACCGCGCGCCCGGCAGGGCTAGGTGGCCAGAATCGCCGAGTGGACGTCCAACGGCACGAGGCCCCCGACGGCGCCGAGCGCGGCCAGGCGGTAGAGGGCCGCCGCCGCGTCAGCGGCCGTAAGGCGCTGGGACGGCTCCAAGGCCGTCATCCCGAGGACGAGCTCGCGCCAGAGCGGATCGACTGTTTCAGGGATAGGGGGACCTTGCGTGAGGCGGCGGACGGCACTCTCGAGCGGCGCCCCGGGGAAGGCCAGTTCTCCGGTCAGGGACTGCAGAATGACGAGCCCGAGCGAGTAGATATCGCTTGCGGGGCTCACCGATTCCCCCCTCACCTGCTCGGGGCTCAGATAGGCCGGGGTCCCCGAGACGGCGTCTTCGAGGGTCATGACCGACTCGGTCATGCACGCGATACCGAAGTCCGTGAGCTTCGCGTGAGCCCTCGTTCCCTTGATAGAGCCATTCCCCTTGAGGGAGCCACTCCCCTTGACGGCATCGTCGAGCAGGAGGATGTTCGCGGGCTTGACGTCCCGATGCACCACACCCCTTCCGTGGATGTAGTCGAGCGCCTCGGCAAGGTCGTGGCCGATCTCGGCCACGCGGGCAGGTGGAAGCGGGCCCTCCTTGAGCCTCGCCCTGAGGTCGGGGCCGGAGACGAGCTCCATGACGAGGAAGATGCGCGGCACGCCGTCGGACGTCCACTCGGTGCCGGCGTCGAGCAGCGTCACAAGCCCCGGGTGGTTGAGCCGGGCGAGGAGCTTGACCTCGATGTCGCTGCGGCGCAGTTCGGCCTCGGTGACGGCCGTCGAGTGGATGAGCTTCACCGCGACCTCACGCTCGAGGAACTCGTCGAAGGCCCGGTGGACGACCGCCATCGAGCCGACGCCGATTCGCTCGAGCAGGCTGTACCTGCCGCCCAGTGAATCGGCACTGAGTGAATCGGCGCCGAGCGAATCAGCGCCCCGCACGTGTCTTGCCACCCTTACCCGCTTTCATCGCCCCTGCGGACGGCCGGACGGCCACACGGGGTAGTCAGGCGTCTCCCTGCATCACTACCCCCGCGTGGCGCCGGCGAAACTGAGCGGTAATATCGGGTCCCGGAGAGAGTATCGGGTCCCCCGGGAGGGGTCAGATGATCGCCTGCTTGAGCTCCCGTGCGGCGGCCTCAGGATCGGCCGCCCCGTAGATGGAACCGCCTGCAACGGCGACGTCGGCCCCCGAGCGTTGGACCGAGGCGATCGTCGACGCGTTGATGCCCCCCGCGACCGAGAACGGCACACGGGCGCGCTCGCCGGCGGTCAAGAGAACGCTGAGGTCGTACCCCGGCTTCGCCTGCTCGTCCAGGCCCGCGTGGAACTCGACGTACTTCGCGCCGAGCTCGCGGGCCTCCTTCGCGCGCTTGACCTTGTCGGCAACGCCGATGAGGTCCACGACAACGCCCTTGTTGTGGGCTCGGGCCGCCTTGACCGCCCCGGCAATGGTGGAATCGTCTGCACTGCCGAGCACCGAGACGAGGTCGGCTCCGGCAGCGAAGGCGAGCTCGGCTTCGAGCTCGCCCGCGTCCATCGTCTTGAGATCCGCGAAGACGACCTTGTCCGGATGGGCCTGCTTGACGGCCGTAACCGCGGAGAGGCCGGCGTTCTTCACGAGCGGCGTGCCGAGTTCGATGATGTCCACGTGTTCGGCGACCTTGCCTGCCAAGGCCAGAGCCTCGTCGACGGTCAGGACATCCATGGCGACCTGCAGTTTCATTCTTGTCTCTTCTCTTTTGAGTGGTTTCGGTCTTCTGGGTGGCTTGGGTTCCGAAGACGGCTATTCGAGGTTGGCGTGCCGGAGCCACAGCTCCTCGGCCGGGCTGCCGTCCGCGTCCCAGAGGCTTTGGAACACGGCCTCAGAGGCGAGGAGCAGCACCTGCTCGAAGAGGCTTCCGGAGTACTGGCGAGAGACCGTCCCCTCATGGTCCGTCTTGCGTGCGGCGGGAATGACGACGACGGCATCCGCCCGGGCCGCGAGGGGGGAGTCCCGATCGGTCGTGTAGACGGCGAGGCGCGCGCCAACCGCAGCAGCCGTGCTCGCGGCCTTCACAACGCCCGCGGTGGTCCCGGAACCGGAGGCAGCAATGAGGAGATCGCCGGACCGGATCGCGGGGGTCGTCGTGTCCCCGACGACGTGCACCTCGAGTCCGAGGTGCATGAGGCGCATCGCCGCCATCCTGAGGACCAGTCCGCTCCGGCCCGCCCCGACGAGGAAGACACGGGGCGCGTCCCGGACCAGTCGGGCGATGTCCGCCAACTCCTCGCGGTCGAGGGCATTCGCGGCGGCGAAGACCTCGCTTTGGATGAGGCCAAGGTTCTGGTGGATTCCGGATGCGCTTGCGATGCCCGATCCGGATGCGATGTCAACGCTCATGCTTCAAGGCTCGGCCACCGAAGACGGTGAGGGAACCGCCCGCCAGGGCGGCCGGACCTACCCATTCAGGTGGGGGCATGCCTGTATCCTCAGGGGATGACGACCGGCCCGACAACAGGTCGCGAGGCGCTCGCCCTCCTGGACGCGGCCGCCGAGCTCGCGGATGCCCCGCTCCTCCAGATCGCCGAGCGGCTCCGCCGCCTCCTCAGCCCCTACATCAGGTGCACGTCGCTCGTGATCTTCACCGAGGACTGCACGGGCCGACCCCAGAAGAAGGCCGGAGCCGAAGAGATCATCAGCCGGGTGACGCTCGAGGAGCTGGAACGGATCCGCGCGCCCCTCCCTGACCTCTCGCCCCATCGGGCAACGGAGCAGATCGCCGGCCTGCCGCGCCCTGTCATGGCGCTCCGATCCACCACGAACGCGCTTCTCGTGCTCACGGACCCCGTGCTCCAGGCCACCCAAACGGATGAGCAGGTGCTGCCCATCGTCGTCCGCCTCTGGCACCTCGCCGCGGTCCGGATCCGGGACAAGGTGGCGGAAGCACCGCCGTCGTACTTGCGTGAATCCCGCGCTGCCTCCGCGGAGCGGGCCCGGCTGACGGCGGAACTCACCGACGAGCATTCCACCACGCTCGAATCCGTGCTCTCCGCACTGCGCTCGCCGCACCAATCCGACGCTTCCGCCCGGCGCGCCGCCACCGATATCGCCGCCGCCGCCCTCGTCCGCCTGCGGGCCAGCGCGGAGCGAACCGCCTCGCTGCTCGAGGAGCCGGTCGCGAGCGCCTTCGAACGGCTCCGGGACGATCTCCGCCCGCTCGAGCGGTTCGGCGGAATCGGTCTTCAGTTCGTTGAGCCGCCAGCCGACGGCCGCGCGCTGCCCGGCGAAGTGGCGCACGCGGCCCGGGCGATCGTGCGCGCCCTCGTTCTCGCGATGGTGGAGCAGGACGGCGTGAGCCGCATCCGCGTTCAATGGGACTGCGACGGCACGAACCTGCTCGTTAACATCCGGGACGACGGTCAGGGTCAACTCGCGCTCAGCGGAGACAGCCTGAGGCGCGTAGAGCAGCGCGTGGAGGCCCTCGATGGCAGGTTCCGCACGGAGGTGATGGCCGGCTGGGGAGCCGATGCCTTCATCTCCCTCCCCCTGGACCCTCCTGCGCCGCCCTCCCCGGAGGCCGCGAAGTGGCACCTCGGGCAGCGCGAGGAGGAGATCCTCCACCTGCTCGTGAGCGGGCTGCGCAACCGCGCGATTGCCGCGACGCTCCACATCAGTGAGAACACTGTCAAGTTCCACCTGCGGAACATCTTCCGCAAACTCGGCGTGACCTCGCGCGCCGAGGCCATCGCGCTGGCAAGCGCCCTTGCCAGCCCTCGGACTGCTAGCCCTCGGACCGCCTCTCGAATCTGATGGTGACGGCCTTGTAGCCGGGGGTGTTGGATTCGCGGGCGACGAGGTCCTTGTGGACCAGGACGTTGGCCTCGGGGTAGTAGGCGGCGGCGCAGCCCTTCGCGGTGGGGTAGGCGACGAGCCTGAACGACTCGGCGCGGCGCTTGTCGCCGTTGAACACCGATACGACGTCCACGAGCTCGCGGTCCTCGAAGCCGAGCTCGTCGAGGTCCTCGGGGTTGACCAGGACGACCCTGCGGGCGTTGGAGATGCCGCGGTAGCGGTCGTCGAGGCCGTAGATCGTGGTGTTGTACTGGTCGTGGGAGCGCAGGGTCTGCAGGATCAGGTGGCCCTCCGGGACCGTGAGGTACTCCAGCGGGGACACCGTGAACCTGGCCTTGGCGATGTCGGTTGCGAAGGTGCGGGTGTCCCGGGGCGGGGAGGGCAGGACGAAGCCGTCCTTGCCGCGCACCCGGGTGTTGTAGTCCTCGAAGCCGGGGATGACGCGGGAGATGTGGTCGCGGATCACGTCGTAGTCCTCGGCCATCGCGCGCCAGTCGACCGGGTGGTCCTCGCCCAGGACTGCCTGGGCCATCCGGGCCACGATGACCGGCTCGGCCAGCAGGTGCTCTGAGACCGGGCGCAGCCGGCCCTGGGAGGAGTGCACCACGGACATGGAGTCCTCGATCGAGACGAACTGCCGCCCGCCGGGGTGCTTGTCGTCCACGTCGGTCCGACCCAGGGTGGGCAGGATGAGCGAGGTGCGCCCGTGCGCGACGTGCGAGAGGTTCGGCTTGGTCGAGACGTGCACGGTCAGACCGGTGCGCTTCAGCCCGGCCCTGGTGTTCTCCGTGTCTGAGGCGGCCGAGAGGAAGTTCCCGCCCATCGAGACGAACACGTCCACCTCCCCGGCCTCCAGGGCGTGCTGGGTCTCCACCGACTCGTAGCCGTGCTCCCTGGGGAACGGGAGCCCGAACTCGGCCTCCAGGGCGGCGATGAACTTCTCGGTGGGCTTCTCCCAGATCCCCATCGTCCGGTCGCCCTGGACGTTGGAGTGCCCGCGCACCGGGCACGCCCCGGCCCCGGGCTTGCCGAAGTTCCCCTGCACGAGCAGCAGGTTCACGATCTCCTTGAGCGTGTTCACCGAGTGCGGCTGCTGCGTCAGCCCCAGCGCCCAGCACACGATCGTGGCCTTCGAGGCGATCATCATCTCCGCGACCGTCTCGATCTCGGCCCGGGTGAGCCCGGTGGCGGCCTCGGTCTCGGCCCAGTCCAGGCTACGGCGCGCCTCGCGGTAGGCGGCGAACCCTGTCGTCTGGGCCTCGACGAACGCGCGGTCGACGACGGAGCCCGGCTCCCGCTCCTCCGCCGCCAGGAGCAGGTGGCCCAGGGCCTGGAACAGGGCCAGGTCCCCGCCGACCCGGATCTTGAGGAACTCGTCCGCAATCGCCACCCCGTCCCCGACCACCCCGGCGACGGTCTGCGGGTCCTTGAAGTTCAGCAGCCCGGCCTCCGGCAGCGGGTTCACCGCGACGACCTTCCCGCCGTTGGCCTTGCACTCGGCCAGCGCCGAGAGCATCCGCGGGTGGTTCGTGCCCGGGTTCTGCCCCACCACCAGCACGAGCTCGGAATGGTGGATGTCCTCCAGGGACACGGTGCCCTTTCCCACCCCGATCGTGGGGTTGAGGGCGAATCCGGAGGACTCGTGGCACATGTTCGAGCAGTCCGGGAGGTTGTTCGTCCCGAGCGAGCGGGCGAAGAGCTGGTAAAGGAACGCGGTCTCGTTCGCCGTCCGCCCCGAGGTGTAGAACACGCACCGATCCGGGGTCGTGGCCCCGACGTGCTCGGCGATCAGCTCGAACGCGTCCCCCCACGAGATCGGCGAATAGTGCGTCTCCCCCGGCCGGATCACCACCGGCTCCGTGATCCGCCCCCGGGACCCGAGCCAGAACTCGCTCCTGGCCTCCAGCTCGGAGACCGGATGCTGCGCCCAGAACTCCGGGCCCACCGTGCGCAGTGTGGACTCCTCCGCGATCGCCTTCGCGCCGTTCTCGCAGAACTCCGCCGGCTTCCGCTTCCCCGTGATCGACTCCGGCCACGCGCACCCGGGACAGTCGAACCCGTCCCGCTGGTTGATCCGCAGCATCCCCCGCACCGTCCGGGCCACCCCCGCCTGCGCGAACCCCCGCTCCAGGGCCACCGTGACGGCCTTCACCCCCGCCGCAGCGGTCTTGGGTGCATGCACCTCGAGGGCATCCTCGTCGATGTCCTCGGCTTCAGGCTTCTGTGCAAACACAGGCCCATCCTTCCGTGTTCAAACTAGACAACTGAAACATGCGGGGCAAAGAGCGCCGTGCGGACGGCAACCTCAAACCCTTCGACGTGCTCGCGCGCGAGCTCCGCGGCCTGCCGCTCATCACCGTCGACCACCGCCTGCAGGAGCGCGACGTGCTCGTGCAGATGGCCGGCAAGGCCCGGGAGCCTGTCCATGACGAGACACCAGATGCGCGTCGCAAGGTTGTCATACCGGACGAGGGCATCCTCGAGGTGAGGATTGCCTCCTGCAGCATAGATGGCCCGGTGCATCGCGGCGTCGAACGCGAGCGTCTCCGCGACTGTCGCCGAAACGACGTCGAATTCCCGCACCCTGTGGATGAGGGACAGAAGCTGCTTGCGTGCGGCGGGCGAGGCCAGGCGGGCAGCCCGCGTGGCGGCGAGCGGTTCCAGCTGGGCCCGGATCTCCGAGATGTACGCGAGATCCGTGACCTCGACCGGGGTCGCGAAGGTCCCTCGGCGGGGATAGGTCACCACGAGGCGGTCGAGCTCGAGGCGTTTGAGCGCTTCGCGGACGGGAGTGCGCCCGCAACCGAGCTCCCTCGCCAAAGCCTCGTCATTGATCGGGTCACCGGGACGGATCTCAAGAGTGAGAAGACGGTCCTGGACCACGCGGTACGCGATCTCGGCGAGGGAGGGCCGCTCATGCGGGTCGATGTCGATTGGCTGGGCCATGCGCCGCTCTCCTTTTCTGGTTGACCTGCCCGTCGAAGGCAGTATAACCTGAGTCACATCTCTAATATATCAGAGTTGTATCAGAAGAATATGACTCTTCCTACCAGGAGTTCCGATGACCACTAGTGAGACCGCCACCCCACTGGCCGAGACCGCTGCTTCGTCGCCCCTCCGAGGGAAAGGCCGGGAGCCCGGGCGCATGTCTGTCCTGACCCTTTCGTGCCCCGAGCGTCCGGGCATCGTCCAAGCCGTCACGAGCTTCCTGTACGAGCACGGCTTCGACATCGTCGAGCACCAGCAGTTCGACGACCGCGAGCGCGCGAGCTTCTTCCTCCGGACCGCGTTCTCAGGCGATTCAACGATGGGCAGCCCGGTCGACGCCGACGAACTCACCGCCGAGTTCCGCGCGACCGCGGACCACTTCGAGATGAGCTATTCGTTCCATGACGAGACGAAGCTCCGGATGCTCGTCATGGTGTCCAAGTTCGGCCATTGCCTCAACGACCTGATCTTCCGCTGGCGCGCGGGCACCCTCGGCGGCGACATCGCCCTCGTGGTCTCGAATCACGAAGACCTGCGCCCCATGGCCGAGGCAGCCGGCCTGCCGTTCGTGCATATCCCCGTCACGCCCTCCACGAAGGGAGAGGCCGAGGCCCGCCTCCTGGCCCTCGTGGAGGAACACGGGATCGATCTCGTGGTCTTGGCTCGCTACATGCAGATCCTCTCGGACGAGCTGACCTCCTCCCTCGAGGGCCGGGCGATCAACATCCACCACTCGTTCCTGCCCGGCTTCAAGGGGGCTAAGCCCTACCACCAGGCCTACGCGCGGGGCGTCAAGCTCGTCGGCGCGACGGCCCACTACGTCACCGCCGACCTCGACGAGGGGCCGATCATCGAGCAGGAGGTCATCCGGGTGGACCACACGCACCACCCACAGGACCTCGCCACCGTCGGTCAGGATGCCGAGTGCCTCGCCCTCTCGCGCGCCGTCCGCTGGCATTGCGAACACCGAGTCCTCCTCGACGGCGCCAGCACCGTCGTCTTCCGCTGACCTCCCGCCCCAGAGCAAAGGAACCACCAATGACTTCATCCCAAGCCCTGTCCCAGAAGGTAGTCATCATCGGCGCCGGCATCGTCGGCACCAACCTCGCGGACGAACTGGTCTCCCGCGGGTGGAACAACATCACCGTCGTGGATCAGGGCCCGCTCGAGATGCCCGGCGGATCAACCTCCCATGCCCCCGGCCTCGTCTTCCAGACGAACGCGTCGAAGACGATGACGCTCTTCGCCAAGTACACGGTTGAGAAGCTCCTCGGCCTCGCCAAGGACGGCGAGAACTGCTTCAACCAGGTCGGCGGCCTCGAGGTGGCAACGACGCCGTCTCGTTATGAGGACCTCAAGCGCAAGCTCGGCTACGCGCAGTCGTGGGGCGTCGAGGCGCGCCTCGTCGACGCTGCCGAGTGCAAGCGGATCTACCCGTTCCTCAACGAGGAGATCGTGCTCGGCGGCCTCCACATCCCGAGCGACGGCCTCGCCCTCGCGGCGCGTTGCGTCCAGCTGCTCATCGAGCGCACCCGCGAGGCCGGTGTCGTCTACCGGGGCTCGACCCCGGTGACAGGCATCGAGCGCTCGGGCGGTCGCGTCACGGGGGTGGAGACGCCCGACGGCGTGATCCCCGCGGACATCGTCGTCTCCTGCGCGGGCTTCTGGGGCGTCGAGGTCGGGGCGATGGTCGGGATGTCGATCCCGCTGCTCCCGCTGGCGCACCAGTACGTCAAGACAGGGCCCGTCCCCGCGCTCAAGGGCCGCAACGAACTCCCGAATGGCGCTGGCCTGCCGATCCTGCGCCATCAGGACCGCGACCTGTACTACCGCGAGCACGGCGAGCGTTATGGGATCGGTTCCTACGCCCACCGCCCCATGCCGGTTGTCGCCGCCGACCTCGGCCTCACGCCGAAGCACGTCGATGAGCACAGCATGCCCTCTCGCCTCGACTTCACACCCGAGGACTTCGCCCCGTCCTGGGAGGACTCGAAGGAGATCCTCCCGGCCCTCCGCGAGGCCGAGATCGAGGATGGCTTCAACGGCATCTTCTCGTTCACGCCCGACGGCGGCCCGATCGTGGGGCAGCACAGGGACCTTGACGGGTTCTACGTCGCCGAGGCCGTGTGGGTGACCCACTCGGCCGGCGTCGCCCGCGCCGTCGCAGAACTGCTCACGGACGGACGCTCGCAGATCGACCTCGGCGAGTGCGACGTCGCCCGCTTCGAGGACGTCCAGCTGTCCCGCGCCTACGTGAGCGAGACCTCGCAGCAGAACTTCGTCGAGATCTACGACGTCCTGCACCCGCTCCAGCCCAAGGAGTCCCCGCGCAATCTGCGGGTGAGCCCCTTCAACGCGCGCCACCGCGAGCTCGGCGCCTACTTCCTTGAAGGAGCCGGCTGGGAGCGCCCGTACTGGTTCGAGTCGAACGCGCACCTCCTCGACGAGCTGCCGGCCGAGTGGCAGCCGGCGCCCCGGGACGCCTGGTCCGCCCAGTACAGCTCGCCCATCGCCGCGGCCGAGGCGTGGAAGACGCGCACCGCCGTCGCCATGTACGACATGACGCCCCTCAAGCGCCTCGAAGTCTCGGGCCCGGGCGCCGTCACCCTCCTGCAGCGGCTCACGACCGGCGACGTGTCGAAGAAGCCGGGAGCGGTCACGTACTGCCTCCTCCTCGACGAGCACGGCGGCATCCGCAGCGACATCACGGTCGCGCGGCTCGACGAGGAGACGTTCCAGGTCGGCGCCAACGGCAACATCGACCTCGCCTACTTCACGCGGGAGGCCCGCCGCCAACGGGCCGAGGACCCCGCGCAGTGGGCCCAGGTGCGGGACATCACCGGCGGCACGTGCTGCATCGGGCTGTGGGGGCCGCTCGCCCGCGAGGTCGTCTCAGCGATCAGCGACGACGACTTCACGAACGACGGCCTGCGCTACTTCCGCGCGAAGCACGCCACGATCGGCGGCGTGCCCGTGACCGTCATGCGGCTCTCCTACGTCGGCGAGCTCGGGTGGGAGATCTACACGAGCGCGGACAACGGCCAGCGCCTGTGGGACGTGCTGTGGGCGGCCGGCCAGCCGCACGGCATCATCGCCGCCGGCCGCGCTGCGTTCAGCGCCCTCCGCCTCGAGAAGGGCTACCGCTCGTGGGGCACCGACATGACCACGGAACACGACCCGTTCGAGGCTGGGCTCTCCTTCGCCGTGAAGCTCTCAAAGGACGACTTCGTGGGCAAGGCCGCGCTCGAGGGCTTCTCGGAGGACGGCTCGCCACGGCGGCTTCGCTGCCTGACGGTCGACGACGGGCGGTCCATGGTGCTGGGCAAGGAGCCGGTGTTCTACAAGGACGAGCCGGTCGGCTATGTCACGAGCGCCGCCTACGGCTACACGGTCGGCAAGCCGATCGCCTACGCCTACCTCCCGAGCCACGTCGCCGAGGGCGACGCCGTCGAGATCGCCTACTTCGGCAGCCGGATCCGCGCGACGGTGACCCCGGAGCCACTCTACGATCCCGAGATGAAGCGTCTTCGCGGCTGAGCAAGTCCAGGACACGAGCGGCCCAGTCCCTGCGAAAGGGGCTGGGCCGTTCCTCTTCTGGCGAACCAGATGTGATCTCGCCCTCATTTACACCATCGTTCTGGCAGAATCGGGCCATGGGGAACACATCCGTGTCCGACGAGCCAGACGAGGTTCAGCCCGACGAGGGACGTTCCGCCAACGGCGTCCAGGCGGTAGAGCGCGTCGTCCAGGCCCTCGAGATCCTCGCCAAGGAGGGAAGCGCCGCCGTGGGTGACGTGGCGGAGCGCATGGGCGTCCACAAGTCGACGGCGTCCCGGATCCTCGGCGCGCTTGAGACGCACGGATTTGTCCAGCAGAGCAGCCGGCGCGGCAAGTACCAGCTCGGTGTCGGGCTCCTCCGCGTCGCGAGCTCAATCCCCCGCCGCCTGAGCCTCGTCCACACGGCCCGGCCCGTGCTCGAAGACCTCGCCCAGCAGTACGGCGAGACGGTGAACCTGGCCGTGCGCCGCGACGTCTACGCCGTCAACGTGGATCAGGCGATGGGCGCCGCGAATCTCGCGACGTACGACTGGATCGGCAACCTCACGCCCCTGCATGCCACGTCGAGCGGGAAGGTCTTCCTCGCCTACCTGCACGCGAGCGAACGGGACGAACTGCTCGACAGGGCCAATCTCAAGGGCTTCACGCCCCGCACGCTCGAGCGGCAGCAGCTTGAGCGGGAGCTCCCCGGCATCGTCGAGAGGGGCTACGCCACGACGCGGGGCGAGCTCGAAGACGGTCTCAACGCGATCGCCGCGCCCGTGTTCGGGCACATGGGCGACGTCGTGGGTGCCGTGAGCCTCTCCGGGCCGGCCTTCCGCTTCGACCCCCTGGCGGACGACGTCGTCAAGTCCGTCATCGCCGCGGGCGAGGAGATCACGGAACGCATGGGCGGCCCGGCCGCTCACGATCGCTCGTGAGCCGCCGGGCCGCCAGCGTATTGGCCTAGAAGTATCGGCCTGACAGGATCGGCCTAGCCCGCGCCGAACCACCCGCTCGGCGCGGGGGCGATGTTCTGCCAGATGTGCTTCGCCTCGCGGTATTCGTCCAAGCCCGCCCGGCCCAGCTCGCGCCCGATTCCCGATTTGCCGAACCCGCCCCACTCGGCCTGGGGGACGTAGGGGTGGTAGTCGTTGATCCAGACCGTGCCGTGGCGCATTGCTCCGGCGACCCGCTGCGCCTTCGAGGCGTCCGAGGTCCACACCGCCCCGGCGAGGCCGTACTCGGTGTCGTTGGCGATCGCGATCGCCTCGGCCTCGTCGCGGAACGTCTCCACGGTCAGGACCGGGCCGAAGGATTCTTCCCGGACCACGCTCATCCCCGAACAGCAGTTGCCGAGCACCGTGGGCGGGTAGAAGAATCCCGCCGCAAGGGCTCCCTCGTCCGGGAGGTAGCCACCGCACAGGAGTTCCGCTCCCTCGGCGATGCCCCTCTGCACGTAGGCGTGCACGTCGTCGCGGTGCTTCGCCGAGATGAGCGGACCCGTCTCGGCGTCGGGATCGAACGGTCCGCCGAGCCGGATCCGCTTCGCCCGCTCGACGACTTCGCCCACGAACCGCTCCGCAATCGTCTCCTCGACCACGAGCCGGGCACCTGCCGAACAGACCTGGCCTGAGTGCAGGAAGACGGCCGTGAGCGCGTTGTCGACGGCGGCCTCCCAGTCCGCGTCGGCGAAGACGACGTTGGGGTTCTTGCCGCCGAGCTCGAGCGCGACGCGCTTCACGGTCTCGGCGGCGGCCGCCATGATCGTCTGCCCCGTGGCCACGCTTCCGGTGAGCGAGACGAGGTCGACGCGCGGGTCCGAGCTGAGCGGCCGGCCCACCGTGGAGCCTGCGCCGGTGACGAGGTTCGCGACGCCCGCCGGGACGCCCGCTTCTGCGAGCGTCTCCATGAGCAGGATCGACGTCGAGGGCGTGAGCTCGCTCGGCTTGAGGACGAACGAGTTCCCCGTCACGAGCGCCGGCGCGACCTTCCACGCTGCCTGGAGGAGCGGATAGTTCCACGGCGCAATCAGGGCACAGACCCCGAGCGGCTCGTACACGACGCGACTGATCGCGTTGGCCCTGCCCGTGTCGATAACGCGGCCCGCGTCGAGCCCGGCGATCTTCCCGTAGTAGCGGAAGCACGCGACGATGTCGTCGATGTCGTACTCGGCCTCGACGAGGCGTTTCCCGGTGTCGAGGGCCTCGGCCCGCGCGTACGCAGCCTTGTCTCGCTCGAGCAGATCTGCCACGCGGAGGATGACGGCGCCACGCTCGATGTCCGTCAGCCGCCGCCACGGGCCGCTGTCGAATGCCGAGCGGGCGCTCGCGATGGCCCGCTCGGCGTCGTCCGCCGTGGCAGAGGCGACGACGGCGACCTCCCGGCCGTCCGCGGGACACCGCACGACGGTGGTGCCGCCGTCGGACGCTTCCGCCCAGGCGCCGCCGACATAGAGGCCCTTGATCGTCGCGGTCCGCTCGATCGTCTCCGCAAGCGTCACGACTTGAGCCATGCCGCAACCTTGTCCGGGTTCGCGTCGATCCACTTCT